>NZ_JBXUOV010000021.1:0-52892 GCF_057196585.1 Micromonospora sp. ATLC20 | reverse complement strand
CCAGCGGGCGGTGGCGGCCGGGTCGGTGCCGTCGCGCAGCCGGCGCCAGCGGGCGGGCAGGTCGTCCCCGGTCCCGCCCAGCGTGTCCTCGCCGAGGATCGCCACCACCTGGGCGGCCCGGTCGGCGCCGACCCGGGGCGCGCCGTCCAGCAGGGCGCGCGCCAGCCGGGGATGCGTGCCCGCCGCCGCGACCGCCCGTCCCCGCGCGGTGATCCGGCCGTCGTGGTCCACCGCGCCGAGCGTGGTCAGCGTCTCCCGCGCCACCGTGAGCGCGGCCGGCGGCGGCGGGTCGGGCAGCGCCAGCCCGGTGCCGTCCGGTGTGCCCCAGGCCGCCAGTTCCAGCGCGAACCCGGTCAGGTCGGCGGTGGCGATCTCCGGTTCGGGCTGCGGGGCGAGCCGTTCGTGCGTCGCCCCCGACCAGCAGCGGTAGACCGCGCCGGGCGCCTCCCGTCCGGCCCGGCCGGCGCGCTGGGTGGCCCCGGCCCGCGACACCGGCACCGTGACCAGCGCGCCCAGCCCTCGGGCCAGGTCGGTGCGGGGTACCCGGCTCAGTCCGGCGTCCACCACCACCCGGACGCCGGGGACGGTCAGGCTGCTCTCCGCCACCGCCGTCGCGAGCACCACGCGCCGTCCGGCGGCCGGGGTGAGCGCCGCGTCCTGGGCGGGCCCGGGCAGCCGTCCGTGCAGGGGCAGCACCGCGAGGTCGCGCAGGTCGGCCAGGCGGCGCGCGACGGCGCCGATCTCACCCGCGCCGGGCAGGAAGACGAGCACGTCACCGTCGCGTTCGCGCAGCGCCCGGCGGACCGTGGCCGCCACGTGGTCGAGCAGCGCCGGGTCGACCCGGCCGGCGCCGGGCGGCGTCACCGGGCGCGGCGGTGGTGCCCACACCCGCTCGACCGGGTGCAGCGCGGCCTCGGCGCGTACCACGGGGGCGGGATCGCCGACGCCGAGCAGCGCGGCGAACCGGTCGGTCTGCGGGGTGGCCGACATCGCCAGCAGCCACAGGTCGGGGCGCAGCGTCGCGCGGGCCTCGACGCTGAACGCCAGCGCCAGGTCGGCGTCGAGGTGCCTTTCGTGGCACTCGTCGAGCAGTACCGCGTCCACGCCGGGCAGTTCCGGGTCGTGGTGCAGGCGGCGGACCAGCAGGCCGGTGGTGACCACCTCGACCCGGGTACGCGGGCCGGTCCGGCGCTCGCCGCGCACCGCGTACCCGATCCGGCCGCCGACCCGCTCGCCGAGCAGGGCGGCCATCCGGTGCGCGGCGGCGCGGGCGGCGACCCGCCGGGGCTGGGCGATCACCACGCGGCCGGGGACCGCGTCGGCGACCGCGAGCGGTGCGGTGGTGGTCTTGCCGGTGCCCGGCGGCGCCACCAGGACGGCGGCGCCGCGCTCGCGCAGCGCGCCGACGAGCGCCGGCAGGACCGGGCGGACCGGCAGGTCGAGCGGGATGTCGGCGAGCACGGCCCCACTCTCGCACCGCGCCGCCGGACGGTCCGCGCTGCCCCCGGAACGCGGAACGGCCCGGCCGGCGCACCGCCGACCGGGCCGGGTGGCCGCCGCGCCGGGTCCGCCGACCCGGCCGCAACCCCCTTTGCTAGTACGTTCCGTCGAGCTGACCGCGCAGCTTGGTCAGGGCCCGGGCCAGCAGCCGGGACACGTGCATCTGCGAGACGCCGATCTGCTCGGCGATCTGCGACTGGGTCAGGTTGCCGTAGAAGCGCAGCGTGAGGATCTTCTGCTCGCGCTGGTCGAGCGTGGCGAGCGCCGGGCCGAGGGCGACGCGCATCTCGGCCAGCTCGAACTCGCCGTCCTCGCCGCCGAGCAGGTCGCCCAGCTCGGTGGCCCGCTCGCCGTCGCCGGTCGGGGTGGACAGCGACACCGCGTTGTAGGCGCGGGCGCCCTCCAGGCCCTCCAGCACCTCCTCCTCGGTGAGCTTGAGGTGGGCGGCGATGTCGGCGACCGTGGGCGAGCGGCCGAGCGTCTGGAGCAGCGTGCTGTTGGCGTCGGAGATCGCCAGGCGCAGCTCCTGGAGCCGGCGGGGCACCCGGATGTCCCAGGTGCGGTCGCGGAAGTGGCGCTTCAGCTCGCCGATGATGGTGGGGATGGCGTAGCCGGCGAAGTCGACGCCGCGCGACGGGTCGAACTTGTCGATCGCCTTGATCAGGCCGATCGCCGCGGTCTGTGCCAGGTCGTCGTTGGGTTCGCCGCGGCCGCTGTAGCGGTGGGCCAGGTGGTTCGCCAGCGGCAGCCACGCCTCGATGGCGCGGTCGCGCAGCGCGGGCCGGGACGGGTGGCCGGCCGGCAGCGCGGCCATGGCGGCGAGCAGGTCGGCGGCGCTGTCGGTGAGCGAGCGGGGGTCGAGCTTCGCGGAGCCGGCCGGCGTGGTCGCCGGGGCGCTGGTCGTGGGAGCGGTCATGGGTGGTCCTCCCTGCACCTCGTCCACGGAAGAAAAAAGACGTGACGCTCAGGTTTAGGTGTCGGTAGTACGTTCGGAAGCCACCATAGCCCGATCGTGCTGCGGAAATCTAGCCGAAAGTACGATGTACTTAAGGTGTGACGGGGTATGGACCTCGTTTTTCCGGGCATAGCGCGCCCCGATCGGTCAACGAAGAATCCGACAGGTGGTCGATGTGTCGGCTTTCTGTCGTTGTCCCGCCGACGGGACCGCCCGTAGCGTCCGTAGCGACACGTCAACGGAGGCATCGTGCTGGATCCCGCCGCGCCGCAACTCGTCATCAACGCCCGGACGCTGCTGTTCAGCTGGCTCCCGGCGGACCCCGGCGCGGTCGAGACCCTGCTGCCCGCCGGTCTGCGCCCGCACCCGCAGCGTCAGGTGTTCGTCAACCAGTACGTGGTCGACGACGAGACGCAGACCTCCGGCTTCGGCGCGTACTCGCTCACCTACCTGGGTGTCTCACTGGCGGACATGGATCCGCCCGACGGCGAGACGCCGGGTGGCTGGTGGACGCACTATCTCGCCTCCAGTGAGCGGGTCCGGCGGTACGCCGCCGCGCGGGGCGCACCCGCCGCCGCCGGGGAGACCCGCCTGGACCTGCGGGGCGGCCGGCTCACCGCCGAGACCCGGGCCGCCGACGACACGCTGCTGATCCGGGTCACCGCCCGGGTCGGGCACACCGGCACCGAGGCGCACATGGGCCACCACCGCTACCTCACCCGCAACGACGGCGAGCTGATCGTCACCGACTATCCGTACGTGGCCGAGCCGGTGTCACCGTTCGAGGTCGAGTCGGTGGAGTTCCCGGCGCCGGAGCACCCGGTCCACGCGCTGCGGCCGGCCAACCCGCTGCACGTGTGCTGGGGCTTCTACTCGCCGCGCGTGTCGTTCGCGTACCCGGCCCGCCCGAACGTGCCGGACGAGCCGGACGAGCCGGCGGACCTTCACCAGGTGCCGGCCCGGCGCGCTCGCAGCGGCCTGCCGTCCGGGTCGTAGACCAGCCGGTACGCGGGCAGCGCCCAGAGCCGCGTACGCCAGGGCAACCGCTCCGGGCGGTGCGGCCGCAACCGGCCCGGCGGACGGGGACCGGCCCGGCCCCCGGCGTGCCAGCGCTCCAGCTCATCCGCCGCCGCGGTGATCGCCGCGACCGCGTCCGCCGGGTCCAGCAGGTCGTCGTCCTGCGCGCCGCCGGGATCGCGGTCCAGGTGTTCGCGCCACAGCCGCAGCCGCAGGTCGCGGGCGAACACCCGGGCCCCGTCGCCCAGCCCCGCCGGATCGGCCGGCGCCCGCTCGTCGCGGGTGTCGTCGAGCACCGCGCAGGACAGCTCGCTGTCGTGCGTCCAGGACCGGCGGTTGAAGTTGTCGCTGCCCACGCTGGCCCACACGTCGTCCACCACGCAGACCTTCGCGTGCACGTAGACCGGCGTGCCGTCGTGGTTCTCCACGTCGAACACGTGCACCCGCTCCGGCGCGGCCCGGTGGCACAGCGACAGCGCCTGCTCCCGGCCGACCATGTTCGGCGGCAGCGCGAGCCGGCCGTCCACGTCCGGATGCCGGGGCACGACCGCCACCAGGTGCAGGTCCGGGTGCTCCTGCAACGCCTGCGCGAACAGTTCGGCCACCTCGGTCGACCAGAGGTACTGGTCCTCCAGGTAGATCAGCCGCCGGGCCCGGCGTACCGCCTTGGTGTAGCCGCGGGCCACTGTGCGCTCGCCGTCCGGGGCGAACGAGTAGCGGGGCCGCACCGCCGGGTAGGTGCGTAGCACCTGCACGTGGTGCGGCCCGCACGGCGGCGGGTCGGCGGGCTGCGCGGGCAGCGGGTCCGGGCGCAGGTCGGAGCCGCGCAGCCGGTCCCGCAGGTACGCCATCGGGTTCTCCGAGTCCAGCGGCATCGGGTCGGTCCACCGCTCCCGGAAGGTGGTGTCGAGCGCGCCGACCACCGGCCCGCGCACGGCCAGCTGCACGTCGTGCCAGGGCGGCGTGGGGCCGTACCGGGGGGACATGCCCACCGGCTGCGGGTCGCCCGCGTGGCCGGCGTCGTCGCGGCGGCTGTGGCACAGGTCGATGCCGCCGGCGAAGGCGATGTCGCGGCTCGGGTCGCCGGGCCGGCGCAGCACCACGAGCTTCTGGTGGTGCGAGCCGCCGCGCCGGACCCGCTGGTCGAGCAGCACCTCGCCGCCGGCCGCGCGGATCGCCGCGCTGAGGTCGCGGTTCTCCGCCTCGCTGTAGGAGAGCGTGTCGAGGTGGGAGCGCCAGAGCAGGCCCTTGACGATGACGCCGCGCTGGGCGGCCTGCGCGAACAACTGCGCCACCGTGGGGCCGTCCGGGCGCATCCGCTCGTCCGGGTCACCACGCCAGTCGGTGAAGAACAGATGGTCGCCCGCGGACAGCGCCTCCACCTCGCTGACCAGGCGGTCGAAGTACGCGGCACCGTGAATCAACGGCTCGGCGAGGTTTCCATCGGCCCAGACGGGTAACTCAGACCCCGGGTTGGCGCGTTCCTGTGCGGTGAGGAACCAGTCCCGCAGAGTCACGTTCCACCCCCCGAGGTCGACGACGTCCTCACACGGTAGGACCCCCGGCAGGGCCCCGCACGTCGAGCAGCAGGTCGGCGTCGGTGCCGCGCGTCAGGGGTGCGCCGGACCCCTGGATCGCGATACCGAGGAGGCACCGACATGCCCGCCGAGACGACGAACACCGTGACCGACCGCGACCAGGCGGTGGAGGGGGAGCGGGGTGCGCTGGTGGCGGTCCTGTTGATGGTGATCCTCGGGGTGGCCGGGATCTTCGCCGTCTCCTGAGACCGCGGCCGGGCGCCCCGGCGAACCGGGGCGCCCGTAGCAGGTCAGGGCCGGTCGCCCTGGCCGTCGGTGTGCGGCACCCGCCCGGTCGGGATCACCCCGAGCCGGCCGGCCTGGAAGTCCTCGACCGCCTGGATCAGCTCGGCGCGGGTGTTCATCACGAACGGGCCGTAGTGCGCCACCGGCTCGCGGATCGGCTGGCCGCCCATCAGGTAGAGCTCCAGCGCCGGGGTGTTGGAGTCCTGCGTCCGGTCGGCGGTGATCCGCAACGCCTCACCGGGCCCGTGCACGGCGAGCTGGCCGAGGTGGATCGGCCGCCGGTCGGTGCCGACGGTGCCGCGGCCGGCCAGCACGTACACCAGCGCGTTGAAGTCCGACCGCCACGGCAGGCTCAGCTCGGCGCCGGGCTGCAACGTGACGTGCGCGATGGTGATCGGCGTGTGCGTCGAGCCCGGACCCTGGTGCCCGGCGACCTCACCCGCGATGACCCGGATCAGGCCGCCGCCGTCGGGCGTGGTCAGCAGCGCCGACTCCCGGCCGCGGATGTCCTGGTAGCGGGGCGCGCTCATCTTGGCGACGCTGGGCAGGTTGACCCAGAGCTGCAGGCCGTGGAACAGCCCGCCGCTCATCACCAGGTGCTCCGGCGGCGCCTCGATGTGGAGCAGGCCACTGCCGGCAGTCATCCACTGGGTGTCGCCGTCGGTGATGGTGCCGCCGCCACCAGTCGAGTCCTGGTGGTCCATGATCCCGTCGATCATGTAGGTCACCGTCTCGAAGCCGCGGTGCGGGTGCCAGGAGGTGCCCTTCGGCTCGCCCGGCGCGTAGTCGACCTCGCCCATCTGGTCGAGGTGGATGAACGGGTCCAGCTCGGTCATCGGCACGCCGGCGAAGGCCCGGCGGACCGGGAAGCCCTCGCCCTCGTACCCGCTGGGTGCGGTGGTGACCCGGCGGACCGAGCGGTATTCGGTGGCCTCGCCGAGCTTCGGCAGGCGGGGCAGGACGAGGACGTCGTCGACGGTGATCGCGGGCATCGCGGGGCTCCTTAGTTGTCGGCCGGGGTGGACGACGCGGTGCGGTCGGCGTGCAGGCGCCGGCCGAGCCGCTCGAAGACCCGGGTGAGGCAGGCGACCTCGGCGTCGTCGAGGTCGTCGATCAGGTGGGCGCGCACGGAGCGCAGGTGGTGCGGCGCGGCCTCGCGCAGGGCGAGCAGGCCGGCGGCGGTGAGCACGGCTTCGCTGCCGCGCCGGTCCGCCGGACACGCCTCCTTCGCCACCAGGCCGCGCTTCTGCATCGTGGTGATCTGGTAGGTCAGCCGGCTCGGCGAGAACACCAGCCGGTCGGCCAGGTCACCCATGCGTCTCCGCTGGCCGGGCGCCTCGGAGAGCAGCACCAGCACGTGGTAGTCGGCGAAGCTCAGGTCGCTGTCGGCGCGCAGGTCGTCCTCGAGCCGGGTGAACAGCCGCTGGCTCGACTCGATGTACGCGCGCCAGCAGGCCATCCGCTCGGCGTCCAGGCTCTCCGTCATGGTTCCGAGAGTAGCACTATTTAAAATTTAAACAAGCTCTCCTGCCGCGGGGGCCTATGCTCCGTCGTAGACCTCCTTCAAACCTGAAGATATGACCCGGCTAGGGTCGGGGGATGGACGATCTCGACCTGCTCGACTGGCGGGAGCGGGTGGCCCGGCTCTACCTGTCCGACCTCGACCTGGCCGGATTCCGGGCCGCGCGCGACGAGCTGTTCCGCACCCACCCCAGCAGCCCGGTGCCGCCCGCCGACCGGCCCGGCTTCACCGGACTGCGCTGGTACCCGCCCGACCCGTCGGCGGTGGTCGAGGCGCCGCTGCGCCAGGCCTCCGGCGAGCTGCGCATCGACACCGGCGGTCCGGACGGTGTGGTCGCGTACCGGCGGGTGGCGGTCGCCGAGACGCCGTGGGGGCCGCTGACGCTCTGGTGGATCGAGGCGTACGGGGGCGGGCTGTTCCTGCCGCTGCGCGACGGCACCTGCGGCGACGGCTCGTACGGCGGGGGCCGGTACCTCACCGACACGGTCAAGGGCACCTTCGGCCGGGGCCTGACGGTGCTCCCCGGCGACCGGGTCCGGCTGGACGCCAACTACCTCTACAACCCCAGCTGCGCCTACGACGACAGGTGGGCCTGCCCGCTGGCCCCGCCGGAGAACCGGGTGGACGTGCCGCTGCGGGCCGGGGAGCGGGCGTACCACTGACGCGGCGAGGGAGGACCCCGGGCGGGGCCCTCCCTCTATGTCGCGTACCGCCGGTCAGCGGGCGGTGGCGCCGGTCGGTGTCAGGTGCATCCGGCTGAGCAACTGCTGAGCCTGACCGGCCATCTCCGCGTCCACAGTCACCGCGTACTGCGCGGCACGCAGTGAACTGGCCGACGTGAAGTCACGCTGCCCACCGCTCATGGCGTGCGCCACAGCGCCGAACACCGCACCCCAGATCGCGCCGATCACCAGCCCGACCAGGATCACCGCCAGCCAGTTGCCGGCGGTGAAGATGCCGAACAACAAGCCGATGAACAAGCCGAACCAGGCGCCGGTGCCGGCCCCGAGCAGGGCCGCCCGGCCCGTGGTGAGCCGTCCCATAACGGTCTCCACGAGCGTGAGGTCCGTACCGACGATCGAGGTACGTTCCACCGGGAACCGGTTGTCGGCCAGATAGTCCACCACGCGCTGGGCGGACGGATAGTCCGGGTACGAGCCGATAGTGACGGTCGGTGCCCCGGCCTGCGGGCCGTGCCCGTCCCCGCTCGGCGGAGTCGGGCGACCGCCCGGGCCGGACGGGAGGTTGTCGCTGCCCGGCATTCCGGGTTGCCAGGCCGCGGTCGGAGTCGAGGGTCTGGTCATGAGCATCCTCCTTCGTCAACCCACCGCGTTCCCGGCGCCGGGCAGCGGTAACGCACCGGCCCGGACCGATGTGGCGAGGCATGCCGGTGCCCCGGGCCGGGTAGCCACACCCGTGCCGACCCGACACATCAGCGAGCACGGCTTCCTCGCCGACGGGCGCAGCGCGGCGCTGATCGACCGCGACGGCTCGGTCAACTGGTGGTGCCCGCCCCGGTTCGACGCGCCGTCGGTGTTCGGGCGGCTGCTCGACTCCGACGCCGGGCACTGGAGCATCCGCCCCGAGGGCACGGCCACCAGCACGCGGTCCTACCTGGACGACACGCTGGTGCTGCGTACCGTCTTCACCACGGCGACCGGCACGGTCGCCGTCACCGACGCGCTGGCGCTGGAGCACGGCGCGCGTGGTCACGACATCGGGATGCGCTCGCCGCGGGTGCTCGCCCGGCTGGTCGAAGGGCTCACCGGCGAGGTGCCGATGCGCGTCGAGTACGCGCCGCGCTTCGAGTACGGCCGGGTCGGCGCCTACCTCACCGAGCACGACGGGGTGGTGGCCGCCACCGCCGGCGCCTGCCGGCTGGAACTGCGCGCCGACGTCCCGCTGACAGTCGCCGAGGGGGCCGCCGCCGGACGGTTCACCGCCCGCGCCGGCAGCGTCCACCGCTTCACCCTCGGGTACGCCCCGACGTACGCCGGCGCCGCACCGGCGCTGCCGGACGCCGCCGAGGTGGTGGCCGGGACGGTCGCCGGCTGGCGGTCCTGGTCGGCGCTGCACGACTACCAGGGCGAGTACCGCGACGAGGTGCGGCGCAGCGCGCTCGCGGTACAGGGCATGACGTACGCGCCGAGCGGCGCCGTCGTCGCGGCGGCCACCACGTCGGTGCCGGAGAGGGTCGGCGGCGACCGCAACTACGACTACCGCTACGTGTGGCTGCGCGACTTCAGCCTCACGCTCCAAGCGCTGTGGCGGGCGGCCTGCCCGGACGAGGCGGACCGGCAGTTCACCTGGGTGGCGCGGGCGATGGGCCGGATCGGCGACGAGCCGGTGCCGATCATGTACGGCGTCGAGGGGGAGCGGGATCTCACCGAGCACGACCTCGACCACCTGGCCGGGTACGAGCACAGCCGCCCGGTGCTGGTCGGCAACGACGCCTGGCGGCAGCGGCAGAACGACGTGCTGGGCGAGGTGCTCGACGCCGCCTGGCTGATGCGGTACTACCTCGACCCGATGTCGCCGGAGGTCCGGGACCTGCTGCGGACGCTCGCCGACCAGGCCGAGCGCGGCTGGCACCGGCCCGACGCGGGGATGTGGGAGGGGCGTGGTCCGGAGCGGCACTACGTGTCGTCGAAGGTGGAGTGCTGGACCGCGCTGGACCGGGCGGTCCGGTTCGGCTCCCGCATCGGCGAGCCCGCCGACGTGGCACGCTGGGCCGCCGCGCGCGACCGGATCCGGGCGACGGTGCTCACCCACGGCTGGAACGAGCGGGTCGGCGCGTACACCGGGGCGTTCGGCTCCGACGACCTGGACGCCTCGGTGCTGGTCATGCCGCTTGTCGGTTTCCTGCCGGCGAACGATCCGCGGATGCGCGCCACGATGGACGTGCTGGAGCGGCGGCTGTCCCGCGACGGGCTGCTGCGCCGCTGGGACGGCGACCCGGCCGGTTTCGTGATCTGCTCGTTCTGGCTGGCCGCCTGCCTGGCCGAGGCGGGGGAGCTGGACCGGGCCCGGCGGCTGTTCGAGCGGCTGGCCGCCCGCACCAACGACCTCGGCCTGTACGCCGAGCAGATCGACCAGGACACCGGCGAGCAGGTCGGCAACTTCCCGCAGGCGTACTCGCACATCGGCCTGATCATCGCCGCCGGCCGCATCACCGACGCCGCCGCCGCATCTTCGCGTCGATCATGAGGTTGACGGCGAAGTCGATCTCCCTGAGTGCCGCCAACTTCATGATCGACCCGGGGAAGCGGGGGTGGGGGAGGATGAGGGGGTGGAACTGGTCGTGATGGCGGACACGCATGTGCCCAAGCGGGCGCGGGATCTTCCGGGGGCGCTGTGGGGGGCCGTCGAGGCCGCGGATGTCGTGGTGCACGCGGGGGACTGGGTGGACGTGGCGCTGCTGGACGCGCTGGAGGAGCGGTCGCGCCGCCTGGTCGGCGTGTACGGCAACAACGACGGGCCGGAGTTGCGCGCCCGGCTGCCCGAGGTGGCCCGCGTCGAACTGGACGGCCTGCGCGTCGCAGTGGTGCACGAGACCGGCCCGAAGACCCGCCGCGAGGAGCGCTGCGCCGCCGCGTACGGCGACTGCGACCTGCTCGTCTTCGGACACTCGCACATCCCCTGGGACACCGTCGCCCCCGGTGGCCTGCGCCTGCTCAACCCCGGCTCACCCACCGACCGGCGGGCGCAGCCGTACGCCACCTACCTGACCGCGCGGGTGGCGGCGGGGCGGCTCGACCGGGTCGAACTGCACCGCCTGCCCCCGCGCTGACCTCAGCGGCCCCGGCCGGTCTCCGCCTGGAGCTCGTCGATCCGCCGGGACGCCTCGGCCTTGGTCAGGCCCTCCGGCACCGGCTCGCCCGCCTCCTGGGCCAGGGTGTGCAGGTACGACTCCTGGGCGGCGGTGGGCGGCTCGTCGCCGGTGACCCAGTCGTCCGGGTCCTTGACGGCGGCGTCCGGATTCACGTTCCTGCCGCTGGTGTTGGCGCGCTCGGCCATGCTGATCACCTCTCCTCGAACAGGTGTACCACTACCCCCGGCCCGGCGGGTTCATGCCGCCCGCCGCCTACGATCACCTGGTGACGGCGGAGCGGGCGGGCGTGGTGGTGGTCGGCGCGGGCATCGCCGGGGTGGCGTGCGCGACCGAGTTGGCGCGGGCCGGCATCCCGGTGCGGGTACGCGAACGGGCCCGGGTCACCGGCGGTCGGATGGCCAGCAAGCGCTTCGACGGCCGCCCGGCCGACCTGGGCGCCGCGTACTTCACCGTGGACGACGCGGACTTCGCCGCCGTGGTGGACCGGTGGCGGGACGCCGGGCTGGCGCGGGAGTGGACCGACACGCTCGTCGCGTACGGGCCGCGCGGACGCGAGCCGGTCACCGGCCCGATGCGCTGGGCCGCGCCGCGCGGACTGCGCTCGCTCGTCGAACACCTCGCCGTCGACCTGCCGGTGACGCACGACCGGCTGGTGATGACAGTCGATCCCGGCCCCCGGGTGGACGGCACCGCTGCCGAGGCCGTCGTGCTCGCCATGCCCGGCCCGCAGGCCGCGCTGCTGCTGGACCCGGCGCTGGCCGAGGCGACCCGGGCGGTCGCCGCGCAGCGCTGGTCGTCGGCGCTGACCGGGGTGCTGCACTTCCCGGCCCGCCGCTGGGCGGACTTCCGTGGCGCGTTCGTCAACGACCATCCCGTGCTCAGCCTGGTCTGCGACGACGGCGACCGGCGCGGCGACGGCGCGCCGGTGCTCGTCGCGCACACCACCGCCGGGTTCGCCGCCGGGCACCTGCTCCAGCCCACCGCCGCCCGCCCGGCCATCGAGCAGGCGGTCCGCGACCTGCTCGGACTCCCCGAGCCGGCGGTGTCGGGCCACGTGCACCGCTGGACGTACGCGTCCCCGGCCGCGCACGCCGGGAGCGCCACGTTCCACCTGGACGACGACGGCATCGGCCTGGCCGGTGACGCGTTCGGCCGCCCGCGCGTGCAGACCGCCTGGCGCTCCGGCCGGGACCTGGGCCGCGCGCTCGCCGCCCGGCTGGGCTGAGAACCCGGCCAAGGCCGGTCAGCCGGTGGCCCCCACCGGTTGCGCCGCCGACCCGGCCCGCGTGTCCTCGCCGGTGCGTTCGCCCTCCCGGTCCAGCAACTGCATGACCGGTGTCGCGGCGATCCCGTGCGCCACCACCGACACCACCACCACGAGACCGACAGTGGCCCAGACCAGATCCGCCTGCGGGAAGTCGGTCTTGCTGGTGGCGTACGCCAGGTAGTAGAACGAGCCGACGCCGCGGATGCCGAACAGCGAGATCACCCAGTGCTCGGCCGGTCTGCCCGGCGCACCGCGCAGCGACAGCCACCCGGCCAGCGGCCGGATCACCAGCACCAGGGCCAGCCCGGCCAGTGCCGCCGGCCAGGTCAGCGGCGCGAGCAGCCCGCCGATCACGGCCCCGCCGAACAGCAGCAGCAACAGCACCGTGAGCAGCCGCTCCACCTGCTCGGCGAAGTCGTGCAGCACTGAGTGGAACTCGTGCGTACGCTCGGCGGCCCGGATCGCGCGGGCAGCCACGAACACGGCCAGGAAGCCGTACCCGCCGATCACCTCGACCAGCCCGTACGCGAGGAACGTCGCGGCCAGCGCGAGGAAGCCCTCGGAGTGCTTGGCCAGCCGCAGCTTGCTCGGGGCGCGGAAGAACAGCTTGCCGAGCAGCCAGCCGACGAGCAGCCCGCCACCAACCCCGGCGGCGAGCTTGTAGAGCACGTCCACGGCGAACCACTCGGCGAGCCAGCCGGACGGCGCGAGCCCGGTGGTGGCGATCGCGATGGCCGCGTACACGAACGGGAAGGCGAGCCCGTCGTTCAGGCCCGCCTCCGAGGTGAGCGCGAAGCGCACCTCGTCCTCCGAGTCCTCCACATCGGTCGGTTCGCCCACCTGCACGTCGGAGGCGAGCACCGGGTCGGTGGGCGCGAGCGCCGCGCCGAGCAGCAGCGCCGCGGCCGGCACCAGACCGGCCCACCACCAGCCGAGCAGCGCCACCGCGGCGATGCACAGCGGCATGGCGATCGCCAGCAGCCGCCACGTCGACGACCAGCGGGCCCAGCTCAACGGGCGGTCGATCTTCAGGCCGGCGCCCATCAGCGCGACGATCACCCCGACCTCGGTGAGGTGGGTGGTCAGTTCCGGCCAGCGCAGCGGGTCAGGTGTGGGCAGACCGGTGGGCAGTACGAACACGAGCATGCCGAGCCCGAGGAACGCGATCGGCATCGACAGCGGCCGTCGCTCCAGGATCCGGGGCAGCACCCCGGCCAGCAGCGCACCGACGCCCAGCAGAGCGAACGCGACATCGACCGGTTCCACGACACCACCCTTCGGTCGCCCGTGGACCGGGCGGCGGAGTCCAGCAGTGCCCCGAAGCGGGCCCGGTTAAGCGTGCGCGTGCCCGTCGATCGGACGGGCCGGTCAGCCGAGCGTGGCGATGGCGCTGTCCGGCAGGGCGTCCAGCAGCGCCGCCGGGTCGTCGTAGACCGCCACCGCGCCCGCGCCGGCCAGCTCCGCCCGGCCGGTGCCACCGCAGGTCAGCCCGATGCAGGGGATGTCCAGCTTGCCGGCGGCGGCCACGTCCCAGACCGAGTCGCCGACGAACACCACCCGCTCGGCGGCCAGCCCCGACTGGTCCAGCGCGGCGACCAGGATGTCCGGCGCCGGCTTGCTCTCCTGCGCGTCGGCCGACGAGGTGACCGAGTCGATCACGTCGTCCGCGTCCAGCGCGGCCCGCAGCGCCGTCACCTCGTGCTCGGCGGCCGAGGTCGCCAGCACCACCCGCAGCCCGCGCTCCGCGCAGGCGCGCAGCAGTTCCCGCGCCCCGGGCAGCGGCGCCAGCCGCTCCCAGTACTCCGCGTACAGCGCGTCGTGCGCGTCGCGCAGCCGGCCGTCGGCGTCCCGGTCCCGCTCCGCGCCGAGCAGGTGGTCGAGCAGCTTGTCCGAGCCCATGCCGATGGACCTGTGGATCCGCGCCATCGGCACCCGGTGGTCGGCCTGGCGCAGCGCCTCCCACCAGCTCACCGTGTGCAGGTACGTCGTGTCGACCAGGGTGCCGTCCACGTCGAACAGGACACCGCGTCGCTTGTCGTCGGCCATGTCCGGCTCCTACCCGGCCGGGGCGTCGCCGACGCGCGGCTCACCCGCCGGAATGAGGATCTCGAACCACACAGTCGATCCGCGTACGGTCGGGTCGGTGCCCCACGCGTCGCTCAGCTCCTCGATCAGGCCGAGCCCGCGGCCCCGGCTGCTGAGCGTGTCGGTCTGCGCCCGGGTGACCTGACCCCGGGTGCCCGAGTCGGCCACCGACACCAGCAGCCGCTCCGCGGACAGGTCGACCTCGACCCGGGCGGCGGTGCCGGCGTGCAGCAGCGCGTTCGTGGTCAGCTCGCTGGTGCACAGCACCGCCGCGCCGATCACTGCCTCCGGCACCCGCCACTCGCCGAGCTGCGCGGTCATCCAGTGCCGGACCCGGCTCGGCGCGGTCGGCTCGGCCGGCACCTCCATGCTCGCCGACCGGCTGGGGCGCACCGCGTACTCGACGGCGAGCACCGCCACGTCGTCCTCGGTGGCGCCCGGCACCGACGCGGTCGCCACCGCGCACAGCGCGCGCGGATCGCCGCCGGCCGCCCCGGTCACCGCCGCGCCCAGCCCGGCCATCCCGGCGGCCAGGTCCTGCCAGCGCCGCTCCACCACGCCGTCGCTGTAGAGCAGCAGCGTGTCGCCGGGCCGGAACGGCACGGTGGTGGTACGCGCCCGCCCACCCAGACCCAGCGGAGGAGCGGGCGGCACGTCGACGAACTCGGCCACCGCCGCGCCGGGTCCGGCGCGCCGGATCAGCGGCGCGGGATGACCGGCGCTGGCCAGCGTGACCAGTTCCCGGTCCGCCTCGACCACGCCGAAGACCACTGTCACGAACAGCTCCTGGGTGCCGCCCTCGACGCCGAGGCTGGCGACCAGCCGGTCCAGCCCGTCGAGCACCGCGTCCGGCCGGGAGTCGACCAGGGCGAGCGCGCGCAGCGCGGCGCGTACCTGGCCCATCCGGGCGGCGGCCTGCACGTCGTGCCCGGCCACGTCGCCCAGCACCACACCGAGCGCGCCGGTGGGCAGCAGGAACGCGTCGTAGAAGTCGCCGCCCGCGGCGTTGCCGTCCACGCCCGGGTCGTAGCGCGCGGCGATGCGCAGCCGGGGCAGGTCCGGCAGCCGCTCCGGCAGCATGCTGCGCTGCAACATCTGGGCGGTGCCGTGCTGGGTCTCGAAGCGGCGGGCCCGCTCGGCGGCCTGGCCGACAAGCTCGGCGGACGCGGCCAGCAGCGCCCGTTCCGCCGGCGACCAGGGCCGCGGCGTCCGGTAGCCCACTGTCAGCGAGCCCCGCACCACAGTCGTCCGCAGCGGCAGCGCCGCCAGCGCCCGGATCTTCTCGTCGTGCCGGTCCGCCGCGACGCCGCGCAGCGGCTGCCCGTCGGCGGTGAACGAGGCGACCCCGCTTCGCGCGGTCACCACCGCGGGCAGCGCCGACTCGGCGGACATCCGCCGCCACAGCGGGGGCAGCCGCTCGTCGGCCTCGTCGAGCAGCTCACCGCGGATGCGGCGGACCAGCCGCCACGCGCTGCCCTCGTCCACCGCGAACGACACCCGGTCGGCGTCGAAGGAGTGCAGGCAGTAGCGCAGCGCCACCCGCGCGACGTCGTCGAGCGTGAGCGTGCCGGCCAGCGCCGCCGCGAAGTCGCTCAGGCTCTGCAACTGCTGGGTCAGCTGGGTGGTCTGCGCCGAGACGGTGAGTACGCCGACGATGCGGCCGGCCGAGTCATGGACCGGGCCGTGGCCCCTGGTGAACACGGCCGGCTCGGCCGGGCCCTGCCGGTCGGCCGGCAGCACCGCCTCCCGCTGCAGGAACGGCTCACCGTGCCGGTAGACCCGCTCCAGCACCTCGCCGGCACCCGGGTCGCGCCACACCTCGGCGAACGCCTCGGCCGCCGGCCGCCCCAGCGCCTCCGGGTGCCGGTCGCCGATCAGCTCGGCGTACCCGTCGTTGTAGAAGACCACCAGGTCGTCGCCGAGGAGCAGGGCCATCGGCACCGGGGAGGCGAGCACCACGTCCGCGACGGCGCGGACCGCGGGGTCCCAGGTGTGCGGGGCACCCAGCGGCGTACCGGCCCACGGGTGGGCGGTCCCGGCCGCCTGCCCGCCGACGACGGGATCGGTGGGCGCTCCCGGTGCGGGAGCGGACGGCGTGGGAACCCGACCGACGGTGCCTGGCATGACCGCAGCCTAACCGGAGCGTGGCCGGGCGGTTCCGATCATGCGTCCGTGGCGGATACGGGTGCCGCCAGGCGCGGATGTTCGGGCAGGTCACGGCCGGTTCGGCGGGTCATGTCGGGAAATTGGCCCGGTCCGGCCCGGCGTGCTGCCCAGGTCACCGGGTATGCGGGCGGCGCAGTTCACGCGACAGGAGGGACATCATGCCGAAAACCCTCGCGGTCGGACAGGTCGACATCAGTGCGGCCTGGACCGACTTCTGGAGGTCGGTGCTGCTCTTCGTACCGCGGGCGATCGCGTTCATCGCGATCCTCGTCGTGGGTTGGCTCATCGCCCGAGCCGTCCTCAAAATCGTGGACGCGGCACTGGAACGGGTGGGCTTCGACCGCGCCGTCGAACGCGGCGGCGTCAAACGGGCCCTGGAACGCACCAAGTACGACGCCAGCGACATCCTGGCCAAACTGGCCTACTACGCGGTCCTGCTGTTCACCCTGCAGTTCGCCTTCGGGGTGTGGGGACCGAACGCGATCAGCGACCTGATCCGTGGGGTGGTGTCCTGGCTGCCGCGGGCCTTCGTGGCGATCGTGATCGTGGTGATCGCCGCCGCCATCGCCAACGCCGTCCGGGACCTGATCTCGGGTGCGCTCGGCGGGCTCTCGTACGGCCGGGTGCTGGCCGACGTGACGGCGATCTTCATCCTGGCGCTCGGCATCATCGCCGCGCTGAACCAGGTGGGCATCGCGACCACGGTGACCACGCCGGTGCTCGTGGCGTTCCTCGCCACCGTGGCCGGCATCCTGATCGTCGGTGTCGGTGGTGGTCTGATCAAGCCGATGCAGGACCGCTGGGACGGCTGGCTGCACCGGGCCGCCGAGGAGTCCCGGGCGATCCGGCAGCAGCGGCAGGCGCAGCAGGCCGGCCGCGGCGACTACGAGCGGCGGATGGCCGACCGGGGCGGGCAACCGGCGCCGGCGGCGCCGCAGTCGTCCATGTCGGGCGCGGGCACGTACCGCTCCGGCGAGGCGGGCGACGAGACGCAGCAGTTCCGCCGGCCGAACGGCTGACGGCAACGGGTGACGGGGTGTCCGCGGGGTGATCGCGGGCACCCCGTAGCCGTGTCCGGGTCAGGCGAGGTGGCGCGGGTCCAGTCCACGGGTCAGCAGGCACACCGCGAGCAGGCGGGTGAGCGTCCAGTCGGGCGCGGACCAGTCGGGCTCGGCCGGCGGCGTCCAGCCGTGCTCGGCCGCCGCGTCGCGCAGCCCCTCGGCGTACCCGGCGAGCGCCGCCACGGTGAGCGGGCGGCGGTCGCCGTCGAGGGTGTCGCGTACCCCGGCGGCGTGCTGGTCGACCTCGGCGAGCAGCCCGGGGTTCGCGTGGGCCGCGGCGAGGCCGGCGGTGCCGACGGCGGCGATCAGCGAGGTGAGGGTCGTCCGCGCGGCCACGGCCGCGGAGCGGCGGGTCGCGACCCGGTTGTTCGGCACGCGCATGGTGTCCGAGGCTAACGCCGCCCGCCGGGGGCCGGCCTCGGCCGAGCGGGGGATGCCCGGGTCGTCCGGGGGAGCCGTCGTGTCGTCCGGCGGGATTGAGTCGCCCGTGCGGGGGCAGAAGTCCGCTACGCAGAGCACACGATCGGGGTCACGGAGGGACACGATGGGACAGCGGGCCGACGGACCGGACCGGGCACACCGGCGCCCGGAAGGAGTGAGTGACGCCACGGTCGAGGCGCTGGGCAAGCTCAGCGAGGCCCTGGAGTGCGTCGAGCGGGCCCGCGGCCACCTGTACGAGCTGCACCAGCTCATCGGGCACGCCGACCTGATGCTCGACGACGCGGTGGAGATGTTCCGCGCCGCCGGTCACCCGGCGCTCGCCGAGCGGATCGACAGGGAACTGCTCGGCCGCAACGTCATCGCCGGGCGGTGGACGTTCCAGATCGTCGAGGACTTCGACGACGGCTACTACGCGCTCTTCCGGGAGCTGGACCGGCAGGCCCGCGACGAGCTGGTCGAGGGCCGGCGGCACCTCTACGAGGCGGAGATGAAGGAGCGCCGCCGCAGCCGGGGGATGCCGGGGCACGAGGCGCGCCCCGGCACGCGCTGACTCAGTCGGAGGAGCGTGCTTCGGCCGGGCGGCGACGGGCACCGTCGTCGGCGATGATCACGGTCGCGACCATCAGCGCCACCACCAGGCTGAACAGCCAGGAGCTGTCCTCGGTGAACCGGGCGGAGACCGGAGCCTGGATCGCGGCGAGCAGGAAGCCCAGCCACGCGAGCTTGCGCTGACGGTTGGAGAGGAAACCGGAGCCCTGTTGCATCCCGAAAGTCTTGCGCGCATCAGGGGGAGTGCCGTCAGCCGTTCGGCCGATTCTAGATGGGCTGTCCGTTTTCCCGGCCGTCCGTACCGCACTTTCTGTCGTTTCGGCCGAGCATGAATCCGGCGGCCGCGGGCACCGGCACGGGGCGTCCGCAGCCGCCCGGGATCACCCGCCGTCCGGGCCGGTCCGCCCGATCGTCGACGGCCGGTAGGCCCGGTCCGCATCGGTCATCTCACGCCGCTCGGCCTCCGGGCCGGCGCCCCGGTCCACCGCCTCCGGGCCGTGGCCGAACGCGGCCTCCTCGCCGGCGTCGTTGGCGGTGACGTCGTCGCCCTGGCCGTCCGTGGCCGACCGGGCGATGGCCTGGTCCAGCTCGTGCAGGGGAGTGCGGTCCTCGTCGCGCCACACGTGGCGGTCGTTGTCGGTCATTCCCCTGCGGTACCCGGACCGGATGATCGCAAACGGCCGGACACGGCGATGGCCGCCGGCACCGCCGGCGGCCATCCAGACTCGGGTACGGGGGAGGTGGCTCAGGGGGTGGGGCGGTCGACGGCGCCGCGCCAGGCGCCGGTCTCCTGACCGCGCCGCTCGATGAACTGCTTGAACCGCTCCAGGTCGCCCTTGGCACGCCGGTCGACCACGCCCAGCTTGTCGCCGGCCTGCTCGACCACGCCGTGCGGCTCGAACTCCATCTGCAGCGTGACCCGGGTGTGCCCCTCGTCGAGCCGGTGGAAGGTCACCACGCCCGCCTGCTGGGTGCCCCCGGTGGAGCGCCAGGCCACCCGCTCGTCCGGCAGCTGCTCGGTGATCTCGGCGTCGAACTCGCGCTTCACGCCCGCGATCTCGACGGTCCAGTGGGTCATCGTGTCGGAGACCTGCCGCACCTCCTGCACGCCGTCCATGAAGTGCGGGAACTCCTCGAACTGGGTCCACTGGTCGTACGCGGTCCGGATCGGGACGTCCACGTCCACGTGCTCGGTAACGCCACTCATGTCGGGGTTCCTCCTGTTCCGCCGGTGTGTGTCTCGTACGGGCCGTGGGCCGGCCCGCTCACCAGCGCGTCGTCTCGTTCCTGTGCCCGAGTGCGGCCCACACCTCGGAGATCGTCTGGTAGTGGGCGCCCGCGGGCAGGGTCTCCAGGGCGGCGACGATGTCCGTCGGCGCCTCGTTCTCCCGCGCGTTCGCCAGCAGCGCCTCCCGGTCACCGGGCAGGGCGGTCATCGTGATGAACCGCCCCAGACGGCTGCGCGCCTCGACGTCCTCGGAGCTCATGCCCTGCGGCGTGCCGCTGCGCAGCTCCCCGGCCGGCGCGGTGGTGGCCTCCGGCTGGTCCTCGCCGGCCGGCTCCGGGATCCGGAACTCCTCGGCCCGCGAACCGCCGGTGCCGGCGCTCTGGACGAGACCGCTGACCTCGCTGCTCATCTGGTCGTCGACCCTGGGCGAGTGCTTGCTGCTGCCACGTTCCATGCCTTGGGAGATGCCCCGGGGGACCGCCGGTAAACCGGCGCCGCCCGGGAGAGCCGGTCATCCGGGCGGCAACCGGTCGGCCGTCTTCTCCCCGTCCGTCTTCTCGTCCTCGGCCGGGGCACGGGGCGGCAGCACCGGGTCGTCCGGCTCCTCGACCCCGGCCTGCATCGCCCGCCCGCGTTGCAGCTCGGCGTTCACCTGAACGCCGAGCATCAACGCGCAGTTGGACAGGTAGAGCCACACCAGGAACGCGATGACCGCGCCGAGACTGCCGTACGTGACGTCGTACGAGCCGAAGTTCGCCACGTACAGGCCGAAGCCGAAGGACGCGAGCACCCAGGCCACGAGTGCCAGGGCGCCGCCCGGGGTGAGCCAGCGGAACCGCGGCTGGCGGACGTTCGGCGCGATCCAGAACAGCAGCGACAGCAGCGTCATCGCGACCACGGCGAGCAGCGGCCACTTCGCCACCGACCAGGTGGTGCGGGCCACCGCCCCGGCGTGCAGCAGGTCACCCACCGCGTCGGTGACCGGGCCGCTGACGATCAGCCCGGTGGCCACCACCGCGAGCAGCACGATCGTCACCGCGGCCATGCCGATCTGCAACGGGCGCAGCCGGTAGAACGGCCGGCCCTCCCGCACCCCGTAGATCGCGTTGGAGGCGCGGGTGAACGCGCCGATGAACCCGGACGCGGACCAGAGCGCGCCGAGCAGACCGAAGCTGAGCAGCACCTTCGCCGAGCCCTGCTGCTCGACCACGTTGCGCACCACACCCACGAACGCGTCGTTGCCGACCACCGAGCCGGCGCCGATCTCCCGGGCCAGGTCGATCACGGTGTCGACGGTGCGCGGGCCGTCGGAGACCAGGCCGACCAGAGCCACCACCACGATCGTGGACGGGAACAGGGCCAGCACGCCGTAGTAGGTGAGCGCCGCGGCCCAGTCGGCGCAGTTGTCGGTGACGAAACCCTTGCCGCTGCGCACCAGCACACCGCGCCAGGTGCGCCAGTTGAGCTGGCGGATCCGGCGGGGGAAGCGGGACCGTGTCCGGCCGCCGACCGTCTGTGGTGTCGTCACGGTCATGTCCGCCTCCTCCAGGCCCCGCCGTCGGGCGTGGCCGGGCGGTACCCCCGGCGGGAAATCGACAAACCGGGTGCCGGTTTGCCCGCCGGGCGGGCGGGAACCACACCAGACAGCCGATCGAGACTCCAGGAGGACGAGATGCCCGGGCGCGAGGTACTGCCCAGCACGCTGCGGCGCTCGCCGGCGAAGGCGCAGCGGACCTGGGAGAAGACGCACGACTCGGCAGTCGAGACGTACGGCGAGGGGGAGCGGGCGCACCGCACCGCCTTCGCCGCGGTCAAGCACGAGTTCGAGAAGGTGGGCGACCACTGGGAGCCCAAGGGCCGCAAGGGGCCCAGCGACAAGCAGGCCGAAGGCGGCGGCCCGGCGCGGCGCGCGCCGACGGCCGGTGGGGTGGACGCCAACGCCAGCAAGGATCACCTCATGGAGGTGGCGAAGAAACTGGACGTGCGCGGCCGGTCCCGGATGACCAAGCCGGAACTGGTCGAGGCGATCGAGAAGGCGAACAACAACGCGACCCGCAAGGCCCGCGGGGGTCGCTGACCCCTGGGGGTACGCGTCGAGCCCGGGACCGCCTCGGTCCCGGGCTCGTGTCGTGCCGTCTCACCAGTGGCCGCCGCCCGGCGCCTCCAGGTGCACCGCCTTCACGGTGCTGAACTCGTCCAGCAGTTCCGGGCCGTACCCGAAGCCCTGACCGCTGCCCCGGCGCGGCTGGGCCGCGCCGCCGGGCGCCCCGCCGAACACCGAATTGATCTTCACGGTGCCGACCGGCAGTTCCCGCCAGGCGCGCTGGGCGTGGCTCATCGAGCCGGTCAGCACGGTGGCGGCCAGGCCGTACGGGGAGTCGGCCGCGCAGCGCAGTCCCTCGCTGAACGAGTCGACCACCACCACCGGGGCGACCGGCCCGAACGTCTCCTCACGAACCAGCGCCATGTCGTGCCGGCAGCCCTCGATCACCGTCGCCGGGTAGAACGCGCCCGGCCCGTCCGGCAGCACCCCGCCGGCGCGTACCCGGGCGCCGTCGGCGAGCGCGGCGGTGACCTGCCCGTGCACGTGGTCCCGGTGCCGCCGGTCCACCAGCGGCGCGAGCTGCGTGCCCGGGTCACGGCCGGGGCCCACGGTGAGCGCCTCGGCGCGCGCCACGAGCGCGTCCAGGAAGCCTTCGGCGACGTCGCGGTGCGCGTAGATCCGTTCCACCGCCACGCAGATCTGACCGGCGTTGGCGAAGCACCCGAGCGCCGCCTGGTCGGCCGCCCAGACCGGGTCGACGTCCGCGTCCACCACGAGCGGGTCGCTGCCACCGTTCTCCAGCAGCACCTTCGCCCCGGTACGCGCGCCCGCGGCGGCGATCGCCCGGCCGGTGGCAGTGGAGCCGACGTGGGCGATCACGTCCAGTTCCTGCCCGGCCAGCGCGGCGCCCACCTCGCCACCGCCGGTGAGAAGCGACAGCACCCCGGCCGGCAGCGCCGAGTCCAGCGCGCGGGCCAGCAGCCAGCCGGTGGCGGGGGTCCGCTCGCTCGGCTTGTAGACCACCACGTTGCCGGTGACCAGCGCGGCGCCGAGCAGGCCGCAGGACACCGCCACCGGGTCGTTCCACGGGGTGATCGCGGCGACCACGCCGCGCGGCTCGGGGGCCGTGAAGTCCAGCGCGTCGTGCGCGCCGTGCAGCGTCCGGCCGCCCCGGACGGGGGCCAGTTCGGCGTACTGTCGGAGGGTGCCGACGCCCGCCGCCACCCCGCCCCGCGCGTCGTCGAGCGGCTTGCCCATCTCCGCCGTGGTCGCCTCGGCCAGCTCGTCTGCCGCCGCCTCGACCGCGTCCGCCGCCCGGTGCAGCGCCGCGGCCCGTTCCGCCGGTGCGGTCGCGGCCCACTCCGCCGCCACGCCCCGGGCCGCCTCCACCGCCTTGGCCACCTCGTCGGCCGTCGCGACGGGCGTCCGCGTCACCGGCGACCCGTCCGCCGGATCGTGGACGACCAGCTCGCCGCCCTCGCCGCCGGCGCCCCACACCCCACCAATGAGCTGCGCAACCGTGTACATGCGGCCGTGCTTGCCCCGGCGTGGGCGGGACAAACGCGTTTCGCCCGGTGACCGGCCGGGTAGCCGGATCCGATGACCTCCACCGCAGACGCCGTCGTCATCGGGGCCGGGCACAACGGGCTGGTGGCCGCGAACCTGCTGGTGGACGCCGGCTGGGACGTCGAGGTCCTGGAGGCCACCGAGGCGCCCGGCGGAGCCGTGCGCTCCGCGTACGTGACCGCGCCCGGTTACCTCAGCGACCTCTACAGCTCCTTCTACCCGCTCGGCTACGCCTCCCCGGTGCTCGACGGGCTGGACCTGGAACGGCACGGCCTGTCCTGGACGCACGCGCCGGACGTGCTGGCGCACCTGCTCCCGGACGGCCGCGCCGCAGTGGTCAACCGCGACCTGGACACCACCGCCGCCTCGCTGGAGGCGTTCGCCCCCGGCGACGGGGAGCGCTGGCGGCACGCGTACGCCGACTGGTGCCAGGTGGCCGAGCCGATGCTGCAGACCATCACCACCCCGTTCCCGCCGGTACGCGGCGGGCTGGGCCTGCTGCGGCAACTCCGGGTCGGCGGCGCGCTCCGCCTGGCCCGCCGCCTCGTGCTGCCGGTCCGCAAGCTCGGCGCGGAACTGTTCGAGGGCGAGGGCGGCACGGTGCTGCTGGCCGGCTGCGCCCTGCACACCGACCTGTCCCCGGAGGACGCCGGCTCCGGGGTGTACGGCTGGCTGCTCGCCATGCTCGGCCAGCAGGTGGGCTGGCCGGTACCGGTGGGCGGCGCCCAGAAGATCACCGACGCGCTCGTCGCGCGGCTGGTCGAGCGGGGCGGGCGGATCACGTACGGCGCCCGGGTCGAGCGGGTGCTCACCGCCCGGGGCCGGGCGATGGGCGTCCGCACCGCCGGTGGCACCGACTGGCGGGCCCGGCGCGCGGTGCTCGCCGACGTGCCCGCCCCGGCGCTCTTCCTCGACCTGGTCGGCGCGGCGGCGCTGCCGCCCCGGATGGTGGAGGACCTGGCGCACTTCAGGTGGGACGGCTCCACGCTCAAGGTCGACTGGGCGCTGTCCGCGCCGGTGCCGTGGAAGAACCGCGACCTGGCCGGCGCCGGCACCGTGCACCTGGGCGCCGACCTCGACGGGCTCACCACGTACGCGGCCGAGCTGGCCCGCGGCGAGCTGCCACGGGATCCGTTCCTGCTGGTGGGGCAGATGTCGGTGGCCGACCCGAGCCACTCACCGCCCGGCACCGAGTCGCTCTGGTCCTACACCCACCTGCCGTTCCGCCGCGACTGGCGGGCCGAGGAGGTGGCGGGGCACGTGGAGCGGATGGAGGAGGTGCTGGAGGCGGCGGCACCCGGGTTCCGTGCGTCGATCGTCGGGCGGCACGTGGCCGGCCCGGCCGACCTGGAGGACGCCGAGCCGAGCCTGGTCGGGGGAGCGCTGGGCGGGGGCACCGCCGCGGCGTACCAGCAGCTGTTCCTGCGGCCGATCCCCGGCCTGGGCCGCGCCGACACCCCGGTCGACCGGCTCTACCTGGCCAGCGCCTCCGCCCACCCGGGCGGTGGCGTGCACGGCGCGCCGGGGGCGAACGCGGCACGCGCCGCGCTCGCACGCGACCGGGCGGTCACCGGCGAGGTGTACGCCCGCACGATCGCCGCCGCCCACCGCACCATCTACCGCTGACCCGCCCGCGCCCCCACCGGCTGCCCCGCCCACGGGCCGAGTGATCCCGGAAAACGAGATCGGCAGCCCGCATCCTGGGAGTCGCCGTAGATCTTGGTACGAAAGTGCCCCTATGGGGGCCGTTTCCTACCAAGATCTGCGGGCTGCCCGGGACGAGGCGCGACCGCACCGCCGCCTTTGCTCTGCACCCGCATACGCATCGGTCACGCACCGTGTCCGCAGCCGGGCGCCCGGCGAAACGGTGCTCCGGAAGGCGCCCCTGCTCAGGGCGGTGCTGCGCCGATGGCTGCAGAGCAAAGGGGCCGACGAGGGAATGTGGCCGGACGACCGCGCCCTCACGCGCGGTGACAATGACGCAGCGTGAGGGCGCGGTGGAGGTGCGGGAGAGCGGGTCAGGAGTCGAGGTTGCGGTGCCGGCTGCGCAGCTTGAACGGCATCAGCGCGCTCTCGATCTTCGTGGCGGTGGTCATCTTCGAGTCGCCGTCGCGGCGCTCCTCGAAGCGGATCGGCACCTCGAGGATCGTGTGGCCCAGCTTGGTGGCGAGATAGTGCATCTCCACCTGGAAGCTGTAGCCGTTCGACTGGACCCGGTCCAGCCCGATCGCGCGCAGCGCGTCCGCCCGCCAGATCTTGAAGCCGGCGGTCAGGTCGCGGATGCGGACCCGCAGCAGCGTGTGCACGTACAGGTTCGCCCAGCCGCTGAGCGCGCGCCGGTACAGCGGCCAGTTCTCGTCCAGCTCACCGCCGGGCACGTAACGGGAGCCGATGACCACCGAAGCCTGGGTGGACAGCAGCGCGCCGAGCATGCCGGGCAGCGCCTCCGGCGGGTGCGACAGGTCGGCGTCCATCTGCGCGACGAAGTCCGCACCGTCGTCGAGGGCCCGGCCGATGCCGTCCACGTACGCCCGGCCGAGGCCCTCCTTGCCCGGGCGGTGCACCACCATCACCCGGTCCGGGTGCTCGATGGCCAGCTTGTCGGCGACCTCGCCGGTTCCGTCCGGGGAGTTGTCGTCGGCGACCAGCACCTTCAGCCCCGGCAGCGGCAGCGCGAGGAGGCGCTCGACCAGCACCGGGAGGTTGCCCGCCTCGTTGTAGGTCGGAACGACGACGGTCAGGCGCGCATCCCCCCACGGGGAGGGTAACTGCACGGGTTCGATCATCACGGACATCCTCGGTCAGCCGACAGGTTCACCTGAGAGGGTAGCCAGTCCCTCGCACGGCGGCCGCACAGACGCCCCGCCGGCGATCGATCACCGCTCCGGCTTCTGCCGCGTCGCGATGTCGGACAGCCGGGCAAGCGTCTCCCGGTTACGAAGATGCAGCACCAGGTCGTTGAGCTTGGTCCGGATCCACCGCAACGGCCCGGCGGCGAAGTCCTCGCCGAGCGTCACCCGGGTCCTGCCGTCGTCGAGCGGCTCCAGCACGAACGCCACGACCGCCTCCCCGGCCGGCCACAGCCCGGCGCGCAGGACCAGGCGGTGCGGCGCCTGGCACTCCAGCACCGTCGACTTGTCCTGGAGCGAGAACGGCCACGGCCCGGCCCGGTGGTGCAGCCGGCTGCCGACGCGCGGCCACGTGTCGTCCACGTCCCGCACGTGCGCGGTGCCCACCACCCAGTCGCTGTACGTCCACCCGTCCGCGAGCACCTCGAAGACCTGCTCCGGGGGCGCGTCGATCACCTTCTCCACAACCGCCATCACCGAGCGGTACCCCCGCGCGGGCGGTCGCTAACGGCGATCCGGGTTAGCTTCTCCGGGGCGGCGGGTATCGCCGGACCGGGCCGGTCGTGGCAGGTGTGCACCCGGCTGTGCGGCACCGGCGGGGCGGCCTGGCGCCGACGCCGACGTTTACTCCTCGGGGCCTCGGGAACCCGCCGCCCGTGCGACGGGACCAGGAGCGGGATCAGTGCAGGTCAGCCCGGGTTGACCCGGGTGCTGACCGGTTCCCGTCCGGCCTGTACGACGCGGTCCTGCTGGACCGGGACGGCACGCTGGTGGAGGACGTGCCGTACAACGGCGACCCCGAGAAGGTACGGCCGGTGCCCGGCGCCCGGGAGGCGCTGGACCGGTTGCGGGCCGCCGGGTTGCGGCTGGCGGTGGTCACCAACCAGTCCGGCCTGGCCCGGGGGTACTTCACCGCGCACGACCTGCGCCTGGTCAACGCCCGGGTGGAGGAGCTGCTCGGGCCCTTCGACCACTGGGTGATCTGCCCGCACGCGGAAGCTGACGGGTGCGCCTGCCGCAAGCCCGCGCCCGGCCTCGTCCACGAGGCGGCCCGCGCGCTCGGCACCAGGCCCACCCGGTGCGTGCTGATCGGTGACATCGGCGCGGACACGGCAGCCGCCGCGGCTGCGGGCGCCGCCGCGATCATGGTGCCCACGCCGGCGACCCGGGCCGCCGAGGTCGCCGCCGCGCCCACTGTCGCCGCCGACCTGCCGGACGCGGTGGGCATCGTGCTGGCCCGGATGCGCCTGACGGCCGCGCCGCACCCCGCGCGCCGGTCGCGTCGCGGGACGGTGCTGGTGGTCCGCAGCGACGCGGCGGGCGACGTGCTGGTGACCGGGCCGGGCATCCGGGCGGTAGCGGCCGGAGCGCAGCGGGTGGTGCTGCTGTGCGGGCCACGCGGCCGGGCCGCCGCCGAACTGCTCCCCGGCGTGGACGAGATCATCGAGGCGCCACTGCCGTGGATCGACGCGCCCGCCCCACCCGTCGACCCCGGTGCCGTGCGCGCGCTCACCGACCGGCTGTCGGAGGTACGCGCCGACGAGGCCGTCGTGTTCACCTCCTTCCACCAGTCCGCCCTGCCCCTCGCGCTGCTGCTGCGCCTGGCCGGGATACCGCGGATCAGCGCGATCAGCGACGATTACCCGGGCAGCCTGCTCGACGTCCGCCACCGCGTTCCGGCAGGCGTACCCGAACCGGAACGTGCTCTGTCCCTCGCGGCCGCCGCCGGCTTCGCGCTGCCCGGCCACGACGAACCGGCGCTGCGCATCCGCACCGACCGGCTTCCGCCGCGCGCGGCCGACGCCGGCGAACCCGGCTACGTGGTCCTGCACCCCGGCTCGTCGGTGGAGACCCGCGCCTGCCCGGAGGAGCTGGCCACCCGCGTGGTCCGCGTGCTCGGCGCGGCCGGCTACCGGGTCGTGGTCACCGGCGGACCGGACGAGCGGGAGCTGACCGAGCGCGTGGCCGCCGCGGGCGGCGTGGACCTGGGCGGGCGGACCGGGCTGGACGACCTGGCGGCGGTGATCGCCGGCGCCGGGGCGCTGGTGGTGGGCAACACCGGACCGGCGCACCTGGCCGCCGCGCTCGGCGTGCCGGTGGTGAGCCTGTTCGCCCCCACGGTGCCGTTCGGGCAGTGGGGGCCGTACCGGGTGCCGACGGTGCGGCTCGGCGACGCGGGGGCGGCGTGCCGGGACACCCGCGCCACCGTCTGCCCGGTGCCCGGTCACCCGTGCCTGTCGGCTGTCGAGCCGGGACGGGTGCTGGAGGCGTTGCGGCTGCTCGGCGTGCCGGCGCCGGTGTCGGGCGGGGTGGCCGGATGAACATCCTGCTGTGGCACGTCCACGGGTCGTGGACGACCTCCTTCGTGCACGGCAAGCACCGCTACCTGGTGCCGGTCACCCCTGATCGAGGGCCGTACGGGCTGGGCCGGGCGCGCACCTACCCGTGGCCGGACAGTGCCGTCGAGGTCACCCCCGACGAACTGCGCGACACCGACGTCGACCTGGTGATCCTGCAACGCCCCGAGGAACTCGACCTCGCCGCCGAGTGGCTCGGCCGCCGGCCCGGGCGGGACGTGCCGGCCATCTACGTCGAGCACAACACGCCGAAAGGCGACGTGCCGAACACCCGGCACCCGATGGCCGACCGCGACGACCTGCTGCTCACCCACGTCACCGCGTTCAACGAGCTGTTCTGGGACAACGGCGCCACCCGCACCACTGTCGTCGACCACGGCGTCGTACCACCGAACGTCGAGTGGACCGGGGAACTCGACCGCCTCGCCGTGGTCATCAACGAGCCGGTACGCCGCTGGCGGGTCACCGGCACCGACCTGCTCGCCCGGTTCGCCGCGCTGGCGCCGCTGGACGTCTACGGGATGAAGGTGGACGGTCTCGCCGCCCATCTCGGCCTGCCCGAGGACCGGCTGACCAGCCACGACGACGTACCCCAGCACGCCATGCACGCCGAACTCGCCAAACGGCGCGCGTACCTGCACCTGTGCCGCTGGACCTCACTCGGCCTCAGCCTCATCGAGGCCATGACCATGGGCATGCCCGTGGTGGCACTGGCGACCACCGAGGCGGTGGAGGCGGTGCCACCGGCCGCGGGAGCGCTGTCCACACGCGTCGACACGCTCGTCGACGCCGCCCGTGGGCTGCTGGACGACAGGGAGTCCGCCCGCCGGGCGGGCGCCGTGGCCCGGGCCGCCGCCCGGGACCGCTACGGCCTGGATCGATTCCTCGCCGACTGGGACCGGCTGCTGGAGGAGGAAGTATGCGCATCGCGATGATCTCGGAGCATGCCAGCCCGCTCGCCGTCCTCGGCGGGGAGGACGCCGGTGGCCAGAACACGCATGTCGCGGAGCTCTCCGCCGCGCTCGCGGCCGCCGGTCACGACGTGCGCGTCTACACCCGGCTCGACGCGGTGGACCTGCCGGTGAGCGTCCGCACCCCGGACGGGTACGAGGTGGTGCACGTACCGGCCGGGCCGGCCGAACCGGTGGCCAAGGACGACCTGCTGCCGTACATGCCGTCGTTCGGGCAGTGGCTTGCCGACCGGTGGCGCACCGGCGACTGGCAGCCCGAGGTGGTGCACGCGCACTTCTGGATGAGCGGGCTGGCGGGTCTCGCCGCGGCCCGCCGCGCGGGCGTGCCGATGGTGCAGACGTACCACGCGCTCGGCACCGTCAAGCGCCGCCACCAGGGCGTGCAGGACACCAGCCCGCCGGGCCGGGTCGAACACGAGCGGAAGCTGGGCCGCTCGGTGGACCGGGTGGTCGCCCAGTGCCAGGACGAGGTCGCCGAACTGGTCCGGATGGGCGTGCCCCGGTCCCGGATGACAGTGGTGCCGTCGGGGGTGAACCTCACGACGTTCTCCCCGCTCGGCCCGGCCGCCGACCGCGACGGCGGCCGGGCCCGCATCCTCACCGTCGGCCGCCTGGTCGAGCGCAAGGGCTTCCAGGACGTCATCCGGGCCGTCGCCGAGGTGCCGGACGCCGAGTGCGTCGTCGTGGGCGGGCCACCGGCCGGACTCCTGGAGACCGACCCGTACGCGCTGCGCCTGCGCGCGCTGGCCCACTCCCTCGGCGTCGCCGACCGGGTCCGGCTGGTCGGCGCGGTCCCCCGGGAGGAGATGGGCCGCTGGTACCGGTCGGCCGACGTGCTCGTGGCCGCACCCTGGTACGAGCCGTTCGGGCTCACCCCGCTGGAGGCGATGGCCTGCGGCGTACCGGTGGTCGCGACTGCGGTCGGCGGGCTGATCGACACGGTGGTGGCCGGACGCACCGGCGACCTGGTGCCGCCCCGGGAGCCGGCCGCCCTCGGCGCGGCGCTCCGGGGCCTGCTCGGCGACCGGATCCGCCGCTTCGCCTACGCCACCGCCGCGCTGGAACGGGCCCGCACCCGCTACTCCTGGGCCACCACCGCGGACCGCCTCACCGAGCTGTACGGCGAGGTGGCCTCGGTGCGCCGCCCGACCCGGGTGGTCGCCTGATGACGGCCGGGACGCCGGCCGCCGGCGCGACGGTGCTGGAGGACCACCTGAGCCTGCTGGCTGCCGCGCTGCTGCCGCTGCGGGAGGCGGAACAGATGCTGGCCCGCTGGGGTGAGGAACTGGCGCAGCGGCTCGCTGCCGGTGGCCGCCTGCTGGTCGCGGGCAACGGCGGCAGCGCCGCCGAAGCCCAGCACCTCACCGCCGAACTCGTCGGCAAGCTCCGCCACGACCGCCAGCCCCTGTCCGCCATCGCCCTGCACGCCGAAACCAGCGCCCTCAGTGCCATCGCCAACGACTACGGATACGACGAGGCCTTCGCCCGGCAGGTCCGTGCCCACGGCCGGCCCCACGACATCCTCCTGCTCCTGTCCACCAGCGGCACCAGCACCAACCTCCTCACCGCCGCCCGCGCCGCCCACCAGACCGGCATGCGCTGCTGGGCCTTCACCGGACCCGCACCCAACCCCCTCGCCGACATCTGTCACGAACACCTGGCGATCGACTCGCCGGACGGGCAGGTCGTGCAGGAACTGCACCTGGTGGCCTCGCACGTGCTCTGCGAGTACGTCGAACTGGCGCTGCCCGCCGCGCTCGCCGCCCAGCCCGCGGCCGGGCCGGTACGCGCCGGCGTCGAGGTCGTCGTCGGTGAGCCGGACCCGGCGGCGCCGGCCGGACGGGGAGGCGTGGCATGAGGGGGCCGGTGGTGGTGCTCGGTGACACGCTGCTGGACCGCGACGTCGAAGGTCTGGTGAACCGGCTCTGCCCGGACTCCCCGGTGCCGGTGCTCGACGAGACCGTCTCCGCCGACCGGCCGGGTGGAGCCGGGCTGGCCGCCGTCTTCGCCGCCGCGCAGGGCGCCGAGGTCGCGCTGGTCACCGCCGTCGCCGACGACGCGGGCGGGGCCCGGCTGGGCACGCTGCTCGCCGCCGCCGGGGTCCGGCTGTACGCGCTTCCGCTGGCCGGTGCCACCCCGGAGAAGATCCGGCTGCGGGCGCGCGGGCGGGTGCTGCTGCGCCACGACCGGGGCGGGAGCGCCGGTACCCCGGGGCAGCCGAGCGACGCCGTGCTGCGGCTGATCGCCGGTGCGTCCGCCGTGCTGGTCAGCGACTACGGCCGGGGCGTGGCAGCTCATCCGGCGCTGCGCGCCGCGCTGACCGCCACCCGGGCACCTGTGGTCTGGGACCCGCATCCGCGTGGACCGGCCGCCGTGCCCGGTGTGCACCTGGCGACCCCGAACGAGCCGGAGGCCCGCGAGCTGGCAAAGACGCCGCCGGGCGGCTCCCGCCTGGCCGTCGCGTCCCGCAGCGCGCACGCGTTGCGCCGCCGCTGGCAGGCACGCGCGGTCGCGGTGACGCTCGGCGGGGACGGCGCGTTGCTCAGCCACGCCGGGTCCACGCCCCTTGTGGTGCCGGCGCCGCCCGCCGAGGGGGACACCTGCGGGGCGGGCGACCGTTTCGCGTCCACCGCGACCCTCGCCCTGGCCCGTGGGGCGCTGGTGTCCGAGGCGGTGCAGGAGGCGGTCACCGAGGCGTCCGCGTACGTGGCCGGCGGCGGCGTCGCTGCGGCGCTGCCCGCGCCGGTGCGCGCGGTGGCCCCGGAGGTGGTCACCGGCGGCGGGGACCGGATCGGCGCCGGGGCGGCCGGCGAGGTGGTGGCCCGGGTACGCGCGGCCGGCGGCACCGTGGTCGCCACCGGCGGCTGCTTCGACCTGCTGCACGCCGGGCACGTGGCGACGCTCCAGGCGGCCCGGCAACTCGGCGACTGCCTGGTGGTCTGCCTCAACTCCGACGCCAGCGTCGCCGGGCTCAAGGGCCCGGAACGCCCGGTCGTGCCGCAGGGCGACCGGGGCCGGCTGCTCGCCGCGCTCGGCTGCGTCGACGCGGTGCTGATCTTCGACGAGCCGACCCCGGAGGCGGCGCTGTCCTGGCTGCGCCCGGACATCTGGGTCAAGGGCGGCGACTACGCCAGCGGTGGCGGCCCGGAGACGCTGCCCGAGACGGAGATCCTGGCCCGCTGGGGCGGCCACACGGTGGTCGTGCCGTACCTCGACGGGCGCTCGACCACCGACATGATCGCGGCGGCACGGGCCGGGCGGGGCAGCGGCGGCTGGCCGGCCTCGTCGGTCGACCCGGCCGAGGCCGTCGCGCAGGTCCGGTCCACGGCGAAGGGAGCACGATGAACGAGCGACGCATCCGACCCGGCGCGGTCGCGCCCGCCGGTCCGACGGTGGCGGCGTGAGCGCCGGCGTGCCCGGAGCCGGGCCGACCGTCCTGGTCACCGGCGGCTCCAGCGGGCTCGGCGCGGCGGTGGTCGCCGCGGTGGCCCGCGCCGGGGGACGCCCGCTGGTGCTGGACCGGCAGCGTCCCGCCGACGGGGTGCCCTGGGTCGAGTGCGACCTGGCCGACACCCGCGCCGCCGAGGCCGCCACCCGCGACCTCGCGGAACGCTCCGGCGGGCTGGACGCCGTGGTCACCGCCGCCGGGATGGACGTGCCCGGGAAGCTCGCCGACATCCCGGCCGAGACCTGGGAACGGATCGTCACCGTCGACCTGCTCGCCACCGCCGCGGTGATCCGGGCCGCGCTGCCCTGGCTGGAGGCCTCCCGGGGCAGCATCGTCACCGTCGCCTCCACGCTCGGCGTGAAGGCGGTCAGCGACGCGACGGCGTACTGCGCGGCGAAGTTCGGGGTGGTCGGGTTCACCCGGGCGCTCGCCGCCGAACTCGCCGGAGCGGTCGGGGTGACGCTGCTGATCCCGGGCGGGATGCGGACCGCGTTCTTCGACGAGCGGGACGCGCAGTACCGCCCCGGCCCGGACGCGGTGCTCAACGAGCCCGCCGACACCGCCGCCGCGGTCATGTTCGCGTTGTCCCAGCCGGCCGGCTGCGCGGTACGCGAGATGGTGGTCTGCGCCGCGCAGGAGTCCTCGTACCCGTGATCCTGGTGCTGCGCGCGCTCGGGGTCGGTGACCTGGCGACCGCCGTGCCGGCGCTGCGCGGCCTGCGCGCCGGCCTGCCGGGCCGGGAGCTGGTGCTCGCCGCGCCGGCCTGGCTGGCGCCGCTGGCGGAGCTGACCGGGGCGGTCGACCGGGTGCTGCCCACCACCGGGCCGGACCGGATCGGGTGGACCGGACCGCCGCCGGAGGTGGCGGTCAACCTGCACGGCCGGGGACCGCAGTCGCACCGGGCGCTGGCCGCCGTCCGCCCCGGCCGCGTGCTGGCCTACCGCAACCCGGGCGCCGGGCACCCGGACGGCCCGGCCTGGGACGACGACGAGCACGAGGTCCGCCGCTGGTGCCGGCTGCTGCACGCGTACGGGCTGCCGGCCGACCCGGGGGACCTGGCGCTGCGGCGTCCGGCGGCGGCCGGCGTACCGGCCGGGGTGACGCTGCTGCACCCGGGCGGCAAGATCCCGGCGAAGCGCTGGCCGGCGGACCGGTTCGCCGGACTGGCCCGGGAGCTGGCCGCGCGCGGGCACCGGGTGGCGGTGACCGGCTCGCCGGACGAACGGGCGCTGGCCGAGCGGGTCGCCCGCGACGCCGGGCTGCCGCCGCAGGCGGTGCTGGCCGGCCGGACCGGACTGGCCGAGATGGCCGCGCTCGTCGCAAGTGCGCGGCTGGTGGTCAGCGGGGACACCGGCGTGGCGCACCTCGCCACCGGCTACGGCACCGCCTCGGTGGTGCTGTTCGGCCCGGTGCCGGCGGCACACTGGGGTCCACCGCCGGACCGCCCCCGCCACCGGGCGCTGGGTGCGATCGAGCCCACGCCCGTCAACCCGGATTCGACCGGGTCGGGCGGGGTAGGAACCCACCCGACATTGGATGCCATCGGGATCGACGAGGTGGTGGCTGCGGTGGCCGACGTGGAACGGGTCTCCGGTGCGGTTGCGGCGTAGCGATCCGGGCCGGCCGGGGTACGCGCGCCGGCGCCGCGGCAAGGGCTGGCTGTTCCTCGACCCGGCCGGCGAGCCGGTACGCGACGCTGGGGAGCTGACCCGGCTGCGTGAGCTGGTCATCCCGCCCGCCTGGCAGGACGTGTGGATCTCGCCGTACCCGAACGGCCACATCCAGGCCACCGGCATCGACGCGGCGGGCCGCAAGCAGTACCTCTACCACCCGGGCTGGCGGCGCAAGCGCGACGAGGCCAAGTTCGACCACGTGCTGGAGGTGGCGCACCGGCTGCCCACGCTGCGCGACCGGGTCACGCACGACTTGGCGCTGCGCGGCCTGCGCCGGGAACGGGTGCTCGCCACCGTCGCCCGGCTGCTCGACATGGGTGCGTTCCGGGTCGGCAGCGACCAGTACGCCACCGGGGACGACCCGACGTTCGGGGTGGCCACGCTGCGCCCCGAGCACGCTCGCTCCCGGGGCGGGTGCGTGGTGTTCGAGTTCCCGGCCAAGGGCGGCATCGACCAGGTCCGCCGGATCGAGGACGCCGAACTGTGCCGGGTGCTGCTCAACCTGCGCCGTCGCCGGCGTGCCCAGGAGCGGCTGTTCGGCTACTGGGACGGCCGCTCCTGGCGTGACGTGCGCAGCGACGAGGTGAACGACTACCTGCGCGACGCCAGCGGCGGCGAGATGACCGCGAAGGACTTCCGTACCTGGCACGCGACGGTGCTGGCCGCCGCCGAACTGGCCACCGTGGGCCCGCAGCGGTCCGCCACCGCCCGCAAGCGTGCCGTGGCCGGGGTGATGCGCTCGGTGGCCGAACTGCTCGGCAACACCCCGACGGTGGCCCGCACCTCGTACGTGGACCCGCGTGTGGTCGACCTCTACCACGACGGGGTGCTGGCGCCGGTGCAGCCGGAGATGCCGCGCGAGGCGGTGGAGAAGTCGGTGCTGGCGCTGCTGGAGGAGGAGGCCGGCTGACCGCCGACCGGCCCCGTCGGTCCTGGGGGGAAGCGCGACGGGGCCGGGAATCTCGGCCGCCGGTGCGGTCCCGGGAGCCATCACCGGGCGGGGCCGCCCGCGGCCGGGACCGCCGCGGGCGCCACGCCCGGCCCCCCGATATCCGTGGGCTCACCGCGAGCGGTAGCCCAGCTTTCAGTATGTACGGGACAGGTTGACGGCGGATGCCTCGCTGTTGACGATCCGTGCCGGTTCCAGGTGACGAGCCCGGTACGCCTGGGGTGTCTCACCCTGCGCGGCCCGGAAGACCCGGCTGAAGTGCGCCTTGTCGCGGAAACCCCAGCGGGCGGCGATGACCTGGATCGAGCGGTCGCTCAGCGCCGGGTCGGCCAGGTCGCGGCGGCACCGGGCCAGTCGCTCGTCCCTGATGTACGCGGCCACAGTGGTCTCCTCGTCCTCGAAGAGCCGGTGCAGCGAGCGCACCGAGATGTGGTGCGCGTCGGCGATTGCGCCCGGGTCCAGCGAGGCGTCACCGAGGTGCTGGCGCACGTACGCGCGCACCTGGGCCTGGAGGGCGCGGCGCCGGACCTCGGTGGGCACCTCGTCCTCGGACACCAGGTTGCGGCCGAGCAGCGTGGCGATCAGGTCGAGCCCGACGGCGCCGAGCCGCTCCGCGTCGGCCGCGTGGTACTGCTCGGGGTGGGCGGTGATCCGGATGAGGAAGTCGGCGACCAGCCCGCCGACGCCCTCGGAGCCGGACATCCGGCCGGCGAACAGGGGAGCGAGCCGGCGGGGCGGCAACGGCAGCGCGTCGTACGGCATCAGCGCCACGATCGAGCGGGCGTACGCCGGCCCGGCGGTGTCGGCGTGGTGGCTGACCTCGTGCGGGCGGGAGCAGTCGTAGAAGGTGAGGTCGCCGGGGCGGCAGCAGGCGCGCTGCCCCGCCTGGTCGGCCTGGCTGGTCCCGGTGAGCGTCAGCGCCAGCAGGTAGTAGTCGGGGTCGGAGCGCTGGATCAGCTTCGAGGTGCGCACGCAGTCCACCGACGGGTAGCGGTAGCGGATGAGCTGCATCCGGCCCAGGTCGATGAACTCGGCCCGGGCGACGAAGTCGTCGGCGTGCGCGCTGTGCACCCGCAGCGGCGTCGGCGTGCCCGCCATCATGTCCAGCCACATGCCGAACCGCTCCGGCGGCGGCAGCGCCTCCGTGTCGAACACCTGACGTCGCAGCTTCCCGTCCATCAACGACCCCCGTGGCTCACCACTCCTGCTCTAAGCAGGACGCCCCACGGGGTCGAAAAGCGACACCCGTGGGGCGTGACGTCCGTCATTGACGGATCTGTGAGCCTTCTGTTAGGAGTCCGTTCAGTCGTTCAGCACCTGGGACAGCCGGTCCCGGAAACGGCGCTCGGAATCGGTCACCGCGTCGCCGCCCAGACCCAGGATGCCGCCGGTGGAGGCCGCCCCCACCACCTGCTCGGCGATCTCCACCAGCCAGTGCCGGTACGCCCCGGCCTGCCCCTCGTCCACCCGCGCGGTGAGCAGCGCGGACGCCTGCCCGGCCCGGGCCAGCACGTCCTCGATCATCGCCTTCGGGTCCTGCGGCGTGATCACCGGCAGTTCCGCACCGGTCTCCGGGTCGCCCACCCGGTCGACGACCTCACCGGCCACCGCGGCGACCAGCGGACTGGCCGACTCGCGGCCGGCCGCGATGGTCTCCAGCCCGGCGGCGTTCTCCGCCATGGTGCGGCGGGTGCCGTCGGACTCGGCGGCGGCCGCCGCGGTGAGGACCGACTGCGGCAGCCCCACCAGCAGCCCCCACTCCTCGTCGGAGACGCCGAACCGGGTGTACGCCGGCTGCTCGATCACGATCAGGCCCCTTTCGCCGTGGTCGTCGTTGTCGACGGGCGCCCCCGCGGCGCCCGGGTCAGGCTAGTCCAGCTCCAGCAGGCCCTGTTCGGACACCACGCGCACGGACAGCGTCTTGTAGCCCACCTCGTCGAAGAGCACAGTCATCCGGTCCTCCTCGTAGCTGAGCACCAGGCCGGCGCCCCACTCCGGGTGGCGGACCTGGCTGTGCACCGGGAACGGACCGACCGCGCCGTCACCGGCGACGCTGGTGCCCGCGTGGCAGTTGTCGCAGTGCCCGCAGACCTCGGTCATCTGCTCACCGAAGTACGCCAGCAGGGCCTGGCCCCGGCAGCCGGTGGTCTCGGCGAACGCGCGCATCATGTCGGTACGCGACCGGGTCACCGTCTGCTGCCGTTCCGCCTCGGCCAGCGCGGCCCGGCCCGACTCGGCGGCCGCCGGGGCGTACCGGGGCGCGCCGATGCGCTGCTTGGCGCGTGGCTCGGCGGCGCCGACCTGCTCCAGCAGGGACAGGTACTGACCCAGCTTGCGCGGACCGAGACCGGTCAGCTCGCGCAGCTCCTTGCGGTTGCGGGCCTTTCCGCGCAGCACCGCGGCGAGTTCGGTCAGTTCCTTGGAGTCCGGCAGGCCGCCGCTGAAGTAGCGCTGGAGGCCGACGTCCTCGGCGCGCCACAGCAGCAGCACCCGGGCCGGCGAGCCGTCGCGACCGGCCCGGCCGATCTCCTGGAAGTAGCTGTCCGGCGAGTCGGGCAGCGCCATGTGCACCACCCAGGCGATGTTCGGCTTGTCGATGCCCATGCCGAACGCGGACGTGGCGACCATGATCGGCACCCGGTCGGCGAGGAACGCCTCGTGCAGCTCGTGCCGGGCCGCGGTGGGCATGCCGCCGTGGTAGAACTCGGCCGGGAAGCCGGCGCCGGTGAGTCGCTCGGCCAGTTCCTCGGCCGCCCGCCGGGTCGGCACGTAGATGATGCCGGGCCGCTCGTCGTCGCGCAGCAGCGCGATCAGCCGCCGCCACCGGTAGTCGTCGGTCGGGCAGTGGGCCACCTCCAGGAAGAGGTTGGGCCGGTCCAGACCGGAGACCACCACCTCCGGCTCGCGCAGCCGCAGCCGGGCGATGATGTCGTCGCGTACCGGCGGGGAGGCGGTCGCGGTGAGCGCCACCACCGGCGGGCGGCCCAGGCCGTCGATCAGGTGACCGAGCGCCAGATAGTCCGGCCGGAAGTCGTGGCCCCACGCGGAGATGCAGTGCGCCTCGTCGATCGCCACCAGCGCCGGCTTCAGCTCGCGGACCTCGGCGAGCCGGTCCGGGTTGCTCAGCGCCTCCGGCGTGATGAACAGGAACTCCGCGCGCCCGGCCCGGATGTCCTCGATCGCCTCGGCCTGCTGGGCGGCGCTCTCGTCCGAGCTGATCCGCACCGCGCGCAGCTCCGGGCGCTGTCGTTCGTTGAGTGCGGCGATCTGGTCCTGCTGCAACGCCAGCAGCGGGGAGATCACCACCGTCGGGCCGGGGATCAGGCTGGCCGGGATCTGGTAGATCGCCGACTTGCCGGCGCCGGTGGGCAGCACCACGAGGGCGTCGCGGCGCTTCATCACGGCGCGCATGGCGGCGAGCTGGTTGGGCCGCAGCGCGGTCCAGCCGAACAGGTTCCGCGCCGCCCGGCGCAGGCTGGAGGAGTGCGTGGTCAGTTTCATCAAGCGCCTCAGCTACCCCTGGCGACCCCGCGCGAAACCGGCACCGCCGCTCACCGCCCGGTGCGGATCAGCGGCGGAACATGGCCCGGATCGCGATCAGCAGGAACAGGCCGCCGACCACCAGGCCGAGCAGGCGTACGCCGGGGATGTCGGCGGCGCTGGTGGCGTCGGCGAGCGGCAGAGCGGACATGTGGGAACTCTCCCACGCGAGGTCCGGGGGCGCCAGCGGCTAACAGTAAGGATTGTTGACTATTTAGCGGTGCGGTGTGACCATGTCAGCACCCGCCGGCCCCGGCGGGTCCGTGGGGGAGACGGGGGTACGACAGCACATGAGCGAGCGGACCGAGGGATCGACCGGAGACCTGGCGGCGCTCGCCGCCGCCGTCCTGCAACCGGGGTTCGTCGGCACCACACCGCCGCCGTGGGTGTGCCGCTGGCTCGGCGAGGGCCTCGGCTCGGTGGTCCTGTTCGCCCGCAACGTCGTCGACCACGAGCAGGTCGCCACGCTCACCGCGACCCTGCGCGCCGAGCGGCCGGACGTCATCGTGGCGATCGACGAGGAGGCCGGCGACGTCACCCGGATCGAGTCCGCCCGGGGCAGTTCCCGTCCCGGCAACTACGCGCTCGGCGCTGTCGACGACCCGGCGCTGACCGAGGAGGTCGCCCGCGACCTCGGCGCCGAACTCGCGGCCGTCGGCGTCACGCTGGACTACGCCCCGGACGCCGACGTCAACTCCAACCCGGCCAACCCGGTCATCGGGGTGCGCTCCTTCGGCGCCGACCCGGAGCTGGTCGCCCGGCACACCGCCGCCTGGGTACGCGGCCTCCAGGCCGGCGGCGTCGCCGCCTGCGCCAAGCACTTCCCCGGGCACGGCGACACCCGGGTCGACTCGCACCACGACCTGCCCCGCATCGGCGGCGACCGGGCCCGGCTCGACGCGGTCGAGCTGGCCCCGTTCCGCGCCGCCGTGGCCGCCGGGGTGCAGGCGGTGATGACCGGCCACCTGCTGGTGCCGGCGCTGGACCCGGAACTGCCCGCCACGCTCAGCCCGCGCGTGCTCGGCGGCCTGCTGCGCGAGGAGATGGGCTTCGGCGGCGTGGTGGTCACCGACGCGGTCGAGATGCGCGCGGTGGCCGACCGGTACGGCTTCACCGGCGCCGCGGTGCGCGCGCTCGTGGCCGGCGCGGACGCGATCTGCGTGGGCGGGGAACGGGCCACCGAGGCCGACGCCCGCGAGCTGCGTGACGCGATCGTGGCGGCGGTGATCAGCGGGGAACTGCCCGAGGAGCGGCTCGCCGAGGCGGCCAAGCGGGTCGGTCAGCTCGCCGCGTGGAGCGTCGCCGCCCGCGCCCGCCGGATCGCCGGCCCGCCTTCGGCCGACGGCTCACCGATCGGGCTCGCCGCCGCCCGCCGGGCGGTACGGGTCACCGGCGACGCCGCGCTGCTGCCGCTGGCCGGTCCGGCGCACGTGGTGGAGTTCGCGCCGCCGCGCAACATCGCCATCGGCGAGGAGACGCCGTGGGGCGTCGCCGTGCCGCTGGCGCACCTGGCGCCCGGCACCACCACCGCCCGCTACGCCGCCGACGCCGTACCGGCCGACCCGGGCGCGACGCCGGCCGGGCGGCCGCTGGTGCTCGTGGTGCGCGACCTGCACCGGCACGACTGGATGCGGGACGCGGTACGCCGGGCGCTGGCCGTACGCCCCGACGCGGTGGTGGTCGAGCTGGGCGTGCCCGAGCTGGTCACCGGCGCGGTGCACCTGGCCACCCACGGCGCCACCGCCGCGGCGGCGCGGGCCGCCGCCGAGGTGCTGACCGGGGCACGCTGACTCCCGGTCCGGCCGGGTGGGGAGGTCCCCCGGCCGGGCCGGGCCTCACGGCTTGCCGGCCACCAGGTCGGCGTACTCCGGGTGGCGCTCGATGAACGAGGCCACGAACGGGCACTGCGGCACGATCCGGCCGCCCCGGGCGCGGACCTGGTCCAGCGCGCCCCGGACCAGCGCGGCCCCGACGCCCTGACCCTGGAACCGGTCGTCGACCTCGGTGTGCGTGAACACGAGCGTCTCGCCCCGGGGCGTGTACGCGGTGAACCCGGCCAGCGCGTCGTCCACCAGGATCTCGAAGCGACGCTCGGCGGTGTTCTCCTCGACCAGAAAACTCACCGGATCATTCTCCCTCCGGGCCCGGCCAGCCGGTCCAGTTCGGCCAGCAGCCGGTCCACCTCGTCGACGGTGTTGTAGTGGTATACGCTCGCCCGCACGGCCCCGCCGCTGTCCCGCAGGCCCATGCCCTCGAAGTACTCGTAGGCGTAGTAGTCGCCGTGCGACAGGCACAGGCCCGCCGTGCCCAGCGCCGCCGCGGTCTGCGCCGGGCTCGCTCCGGCCACCCGGAACGACACCGTCGGGCAGCGCCGGGCGGGTGCGCCGTACACGGTCACGAACCGGCGGTCGGCCAGCCCGGCGAGCAACCGGTCGAAGACCGCCTCCTCGTGCGCCTGCGCGGCGGCCAGCCCGGCGCGTACCCGCTCCCGCCGGTCGCCGGTCGCCTCCGGGTCCAGGCCGGCCAGGTGGTCCACCGCGGCGGTCACCCCGGCCAGCAGCGGGAAGCTCGGCGTGCCGTACTCGAACCGGTCCGGCACCGCGTCGGCGGAGGGCACGAGCTTCGCCGGGCGCAGCGCCTCCCACCGCGCCGGGTCGGCGACCATCGCCGCCAGGTGCGGCCCCGACCACTTGTACGCGCTGGTCACCAGGAAGTCCGCGCCGAGCGAGGCCAGGTCGGTCGGGCCGTGCGGCACCGAGTGCACGCCGTCCACGCACACCAGCGCGCCGGCGGCGTGCGCGGTCTTGGCGATCGCCGCCACGTCCGGCACGGTGCCGATCGCGTTGCTGCCGGCGGTCACCGCGACCAGCCGGGTCCGCTCGGTGACCAGGTCGGCGTACTGGCCGGCGGGCAGCTCACCGGTCGCCGGGTCGAACTCGGCCCAGCGCACCGTGGCGCCGGACGCCTGCGCGGCCTGCACCCACGGGCGGACGTTCGCGTCGTGGTCCAGCCGGGAGACGACCACCTCGTCGCCCGGACGCCAGCCGGCGCCGAGCGTCCGGGCCAGCGTGTACGTCAGCGCTGTGGCGCTCGGCCCGAGCACCACGCCCGACGGCTGCGCGCCGAGCAGGTCGGCGACCGCCGCCCGCGCCCCGGCGACCAGGTCCAGCGCCCGGCGGCCGGGCAGGAAGGCGGTGCTGCGGTTGCCAGTCGCGGCGCGCATCGCCCCGGCCACCGCCTCGACGACGGCGGCGGCGGTCTGGGTGCCCCCGGCGCCGTCGAAGTGGGCGAATCCCTCGCTCAGGGCAGGGTAGGCGGCCCGGACCCGGGCGACGTCGAAAGCCATTCCGGCACCCTAGCGCGCACCCCGGACGCCCCGCCCGCGTGGCCGTCCCGCGCTCGCCCGCGAGGCCGCTGTGGCGTTCGCCGCCTATCCTTGGGCGGGTGACGATCCGACGCGCCACCTCCGCCCCCGCCCGCCGCGCCGCCGGTCTGCTCGCCGGTCTCGCCCTCGGCGCCGCACTGCTCGCCGGATGCAGTTCCGAAGGTGCCGAGACCGACTGCGGTCTGGACGCCTGCACGATCACCTTCGACCGTGGCGTGGAGGCCAGCGCCCGGATCCTCGGCGTCGAGGCGAAGCTGATCGGTGCCCAGGGCGACCAGGTGACCGTCGAGGTCGCCGGGGAACAGCTCTCGCTCACCGTGGGCCAGCAGGCCACCGAGGTCGCCGGCTTCCAGGTCAGCCTGGACAGCGTCGACGATCAGCAGGTGGTGGTGCGGGTCGCCCGCGACCTGAGCGCCTGATCCGTTTCGGCCGTCCCGGCGGGCGGCGACGTTTGGAAAATCGCCCGCCGGGAGATTGAGGGCTCATGTCTCTCACCCGGAACGCCGGAGCCACCGCCGCCCAGGCTCGAAACAGCCGGTGGCTCGAACTGTTGACCCGTGGCGGCTTCATCGGATATGGAATCGTGCACCTGCTCCTCGCCTGGCTGGCGCTGCAGATCGCCTTCGGGAACTCGGGCGAGGAGGGTAACCAGAACGGCGCGCTGCGCACCCTCGGTGAACAGCCGCTCGGGAAGTTCCTCCTGATCGCGATGGCGGTCGGCCTGTTCGCCATGGCGATCTGGCAGGCCTTCGAGGCGATCTCCGGCCACGTGTCCAGGACCGGCAAGGAACGACTGTTCGAACGGATCGCCTCGGTGGTCCGGGTCGTCGTGTTCGTCTGGCTGGGCTGGACCGCGATCAAGGTCTTCCAGGACGCCAGCTCCAACGCCTCGGACCAGCAGCAGCAGCTCTCCGAGAAGCTGATGGCCTCCGACGGCGGCCGGTGGCTGGTCGGGCTGGCCGGGCTCGCGCTCGCCGCGCTCGGCGTCGGCATGGTGATCTACGGCCTGAAGAAGAAGTTCGAGCGCAACCTCAAGACCGGCGAGATGAGCCCGAAGACCCGCCAGCTCACCCGTCGGCTCGGCATGGCCGGGTACGCCTCCCGGGGCGCCGTGTTCGCCGTCGCCGGCGTGCTTGTCGTCGTCGCCGCGGTGAACTACGACCCGGAGAAGGCGCGTGGCCTCGACGCCGCCCTGCGGACGCTGCGCGACCAGTCGTACGGGCCGTGGCTGCTGGCGCTCATGGCGCTCGGCATCGCCGCGTTCGGTGTCTACTGCTTCTTCCAGTCCCGGTACCGCAAGGTCTGATCCTGGTCGATACCCGGGCCGCCGGGCACCATTGGGCCTTTGCCCGATTCCCGCCCGGTCGGAGGGAGAGAGAGTTCGTGCAGAGTTACGTCGTGACAGTCGCCGCCGCGCTCGCCGCGGCGGCGATCGCGTTGGTGCTGGCCCAGGTGGTGCACCGCGTCATCCGCCGCCTCGGCCGCCGCTCGCTGCTGATGACTGAGCTGACCGAGCACGCGCACCGCGCGTTCCAGCTCGCCCTCACCGTGGCCGCGGTGCAGTTCGCGGTCCGGTTCACCACCGCGTACGCGGTCGGCAGCCCGTGGCGGCAGTTCGTCCTGCACACGCTGGTGCTCGCGACGATCGCCGCCACCGCCTGGCTGGTGGCCTCGCTGCTGGTGGTGGCGGAGGACACCGCGCTGGCCCGGTTCCGGGTCGACGTGCCGAACAACAGGCACGCCCGCCGGGTGCGGACCCAGGTGGTGCTGCTGCGCCGGCTGACCATCGCGGTGATCGTGATCCTCACGGTCGGCGTGATGCTGATGACGTTCCCGGCCGTACGCGGGGTCGGCGCCGGTGTGCTGACCTCCGCCGGTGTGATCGCCGCGGTCGCCGCGCTGGCCGCGCAGAGCCTGCTCGCCAACGTCTTCGCCGGTCTCCAGCTCGCGTTCAGCGACGCGGTACGCCTGGACGACGTGGTGGTGGTCGAGGGGGAGTGGGGCCGGATCGAGGAGCTGACGCTCAGCTACGTGGTGGTGCAGGTCTGGGACGACCGCCGGCTGATCCTGCCCACCTCGTACTTCACCAGCCGGCCGTTCCAGAACTGGACCCGGACCGAGGCGGCGGTGCTCGGCACCGCCGAGTTCGAGCTGGACTGGGCCGTCCCGGTGCAGGCGATGCGGGAGGAGCTGCGCCGCCTGTGCGAGGGCACCGAGCTGTGGGACGGCCGGGTCTGCGTGCTCCAGGTGACCGATGCGACGGGCGGCATGGTCAAGGTCCGCGCGCTGGTCAGCGCCGCCGACGCGGGCAGCCTGTGGGATCTGCGGTGCCTGGTCCGCGAGCACCTGGTGACCTGGGTACGCGACCAGCGCCCGACCGCCCTGCCCCGGCTGCGCGCCGAGGTGGGCGACACCGCCGGCCCGCTGCCCTGGCAGGCGGTGCCGCCCCGCCGCCCGGTCCGCCGCGCGGTCGACACCGAGGCGCCCGACGACGCGCGTGTCTTCGGCGGCAGCGACGACGGCGAGGCCCGCAGTGAGGCGTTCGTGGGCCGGGAGGAGCACGCCGAGGCGCGTCGCTGATCCCGTACCCGATCGGAGCCCCGGGCCGCCCACGGCGCCGGGGGTTCCCGCGTCCGGGCGGCTTTGCGGCCGGACGGGTTTGGCCGGGCGGTTGCGGGGGACGTGGTGCGCACGCCCCGGATCCGGTGCCCGGCACCCGATCCCGGCGGCGCGTGGCCGGGCGGACCGGCTGCTCCGCGCAGGATTGACGGGCGGCGACTCCGGGCATACAGCGCGGTGATGACGAAAGGAGGACAGCATGGCTGACGTCGCGAGTCGCAGCACGTCGCGGACCGGGAGCGAGCCGTCCACCGCCGAACTGGTACAGCGCGCCACCGAGCAGGTCACCCGCCTGGTGCGGGACGAACTGGCCCTGGCCCGCGCGGAGCTGACCCAGAAGGGCAAGCACGCCGGGATCGGGATCGGTCTGTTCGGCGGCGGCGGGGTAATGGCGCTCTACGGCGCGGGCGCCCTGGTCGCCACCGTGATCCTGCTGCTGGCGCTTGTCATGCCGGCGTGGCTGGCCGCCCTGATCGTGGCGGTGGCGCTGTTCCTGCTCGCCGGGATCCTGGCGCTGGTGGGCAAGAAGCAGGTCAGCCGTGCCGTCCCGCCGGTGCCTGAGGCGGCGGTCCGCAGCGTGCGGGCGGACGTCGACACGGTCACCGCCGCGGTGAAGGACGGGAGGCGGGCATGACCGGTAACGGGACCGGGGACGTGGCGGCGCTCCGGGAGGAGATCCGCCGGACCCGGGTGGAGCTCGGTGAGACGATGGAGCTGCTCGCGGCCAGGGCCGATCCGAAGGCGCTGGTGCGGCACTCCGCCGAGGCGGCGAAGGCGCGGATGCGCGAGCAGGCGTCGCTGACCGCGGCCCGGGTGCGCGGGCGGGCGGCCCAGCGGGCCCGGCTGGTCCGGGCGCAGGCGTACGAGAAGGGTGAGGCGGTCGGGCGCAACCCGTTGCCGTGGGCGGCGATCGCGGCCGGCGCGCTGGTGACCGCCGTGGTGTTGGTGATCGTCCGAGGGAGGCGCAGGTGAGCGGCAGGGTCGGCAAGGCGGCGTACAAGCCGGTGGGGGTGCTGCTCGGCCTGGCCGCCGGTGCTGTCGCCGGGGCGATCTTCCGTCAGGTCTGGAAGGTGACGGCGGGCGACGGCGAGGCGCCGAGCGCCACCGACGAGGACCGCCGCTGGGGCGAGGTGCTGGCCGCCGCGGCCCTGCAGGGGGCCATCTTCTCGGTGGTGCGGGCCGCCGTCGACCGGGGCGGGGCGGTGGGTGTACGCCGGCTGACCGGTCGCTGGCCGGACTGACGAAAAGGCCGGAAAGGCCCCTTTCCCGAGCGCGGGGAGGGGGCCTTTCGCATGGCTCCGGCGGGGCCGCGCAGCGCCGTCCGCGCGACCTTCAGGTCACATGTCGGAGAATTTCGTCCGCTAGGCTGTGCGAAGTTTTTGCGTACGTGGTTTGCTTTCTCACGCTGTTGAGAGACGCGTGGGTTGAGAGAAGTCTCCTGCATTGGGGGCCGCCTCAGGCACCGCTGCTCGAAAACGGCCAATCGGCCGCACGGCGTGCTCGGCCGCCAGTTTTAGAAGGAGATACACATGGCGCAGGGAACCGTGAAGTGGTTCAACGCTGACAAGGGCTTCGGCTTCATCACCGTCGACGGCGGGGGTGCTGACGTGTTCGTCCACTTCTCGGCCATCCAGACCAGCGGCTACCGCACGCTGGAGGAGAACCAGCGGGTGGAGTTCGAGATCGCCCAGGGTCAGAAGGGTCCGCAGGCCGAGCAGGTCCGCCCCATCTGAGCTGACCGCACCGGCCGCGCCGGCCGGTGCCGGAAGCCCCGCATCCCGTACGGGAGGCGGGGCTTCGCCTTGCCGCGCCTCAGCGGCGTCGCGCCCGCATGCCCCACCAGAGCCCGGCCAGTCCGAACAGGACCAGCACCGGGCCGACCATCGCCCAGATCCGCTGGTCGCTCATGACGCTGCCCTCGACGTAGCCGAGGCCGAGCACCGTCCACAACGCACCGATCACCACGGCGAGCAGCCCCAGGGTGAGCCGGAACCAACCCCTCATCGTTCCCCCTCCGACGACAGTCCCGCTTCAGCATGCCTGCCGCCGGCGCCCGGCGACGCCGCGCCGCGCGGCCGGTTCACCACCGGTCGTGCACCTGCGGGCGGATCAGCTCGTCGTATGTGGCCCGCACCGCGGCCAGCTCCACCTCGGTCAGTGCCGGCTGCCCGGCCGCCTCGGCGTTGCGCCGTGCCTGCTCGGGGGAGCGGGCGCCGGGGATCACCACGGTCACGCCGGGCTGGTCGAGGACCCACCGCAGCGCGAACTGCGCCATCGTGCGGTCGTCGCCGACCAGCGGCGCGAGCCGGCGTACCGCCTCCAGGCCGCTGTCGTAGTCCACGCCGGAGAACGTCTCGCCGACGTCGAACGACTCGCCGTGCCGGTTGAACGTGCGGTGGTCGTTCGCCGGGAAGGTGGTGTTCTCGTCGTACCGCCCGGAGAGCAGGCCGCTGGCCAGCGGCACCCGGGCGATGATCCCGACCCCGGCGGCAGCGGCGGCGGGCAGCACCCGCTCCAGCGGCTTGTGCCGGATCGCGTTGAGGATGATCTGCACGCTCGCCACACCGGGCCGGGCGATGGCGGTGAGCGCCTGGTCGCAGGTCTCCACGCTGACGCCGTACCCGGCCACGCGGCCCTCGGCGACGAGCGTGTCGAGCGCGTCGAAGACCCGGTCGTCGGCGAAGACGGCAGTGGGTGGGCAGTGCAGCTGCACCAGGTCGAGCGTGTCGACGCCGAGGTTGGCCCGGGACCGGTCGGTCCAGGCCCGGAAGTTGTCCAGGGTGTACGCCTCGGGCGTCTGCTCCACCCGGCGGCCCATCTTGGTGGCGACGGTGAGCCCGTGCCCGGGGCGGGCGCGCAGGAACCGGCCGATCAGGGCCTCGCTGCGGCCGTCGCCGTACACGTCGGCGGTGTCCAGGAAGGTGACGCCCGCGTCGACGGCGGTGGCCAGGACGGCGAGCGCCGCGTCCTCGCTGACCTCGCCCCAGTCCGCGCCGAGCTGCCACGCGCCGAGTCCGATGATGCCGACGTGCCGGCCGAGCCGGTCGAAGCTGCGCTGTTCCACCCGGTCGAGCCTAGTGAGCGGCTTGCCGTGGCGCGCGCCGGGCCGTACCGTCTAACAAGACGTACGTACGGTTTGGAGGCTGTCATGTGGGATCCGCGCACCTACCTGCGCTACGGCGACGAGCGCTCCCGGCCGTTCCACGACCTGCTGGCCCGCGTCGGCGCCGAGCACCCGCGCGCCGTGGTCGACCTCGGCTGCGGCCCCGGCACCCTCACCGCCACGCTCGCCGCCCGCTGGCCCGGCAGCCGAGTCACCGGCCTGGACTCCTCCCCGGAGATGATCGCCCGGGCGGCCGCCGAGGGCGGACCGGTCGGCTACGCGGTCGCCGACGTCCGCGACTGGCGGCCGGAGTCCGACGTGGACGTGCTGGTCGGCAACGCCGTGCTCCAGTGGGTGCCGGAACACCGCGACCTGCTCCGCCGCTGGGCGGGCGCGCTGCCGGCCGGCGCCTGGCTGGCGTTCCAGGTACCCGGCAACTTCGACGCACCGTCACACCGGCTGCTGCGCTCGGTCGCCGCGCAGGACCGGTGGCGCGACGCGCTCGCCGGGAAGCTGCGCGAGGCCCCCGTCGACGAGCCGGTCGGGTACGCCACGCTGCTGACCGACGCGGGCTGCGCGGTCGACGCCTGGGAGACTACGTACGTGCATCTGCTGCCCGCCTCCGGCGCCGACCACCCGGTGCTGGCCTGGATGGAGGGCACCGCGCTGCGCCCGGTCCGCGCCGCGCTGGACGCCGCCGGCTGGGCCGCCTTCCGCGCCGAGCTGGGGGTACGGCTCGCGCAGGCGTACCCGGTGCGGCAGGGTCAGGTGTACTTCCCGTTCCGCCGGATCTTCATGGTGGCCCGCACCGGCGCCCGCGCAGAGGAGAACTCGTGACCGACCTGCCCACCTTCATCGCCGGACTGCCAAAGGTGGAGCTGCACGTGCACCACGTCGGCTCGGCCTCGCCCCGGATCGTCGCCGAGCTGGCCGCCCGGCACGAGGGGCGCAGCCCCGTCCCGGCCGACCCGGAGGCGCTCGCCGACTACTTCGCGTTCCGCGACTTCGCCCACTTCATCGAGGTCTACCTCAGCGTGGTGGACCTCATCCGCGACGCCGACGACGTCTGGCTGCTCACCCACGAGGTCGCCCGGGAACTGGCCCGCCAGCAGGTCCGCTACGCCGAGCTGACCGTCACGCCGTACTCGCACGTCAACCGCGGCATCCCGGCGCCGGCGTTCTGCGAGGCGATCGAGGACGCCCGCAAGCGCGCCGAGGCCGACTTCGGCATCGCGTTGCGCTGGTGCTTCGACATCCCCGGCGAGGCCGGCCTGCCCGCCGCCGAGCAGACGCTGCGGATCGCGCTCGACGAACGACCCGACGGGCTGGTCAGCTTCGGCCTCGGTGGCCCCGAGATCGGGGTGCCCCGGCCGCAGTTCAAGCCCTGGTTCGACCAGGCGCGGGCCGCCGGGCTGCGCTCGGTGCCGCACGCCGGCGAGACCACCGGCCCGGAGACGATCTGGGACGCGCTGCGCGAGCTGGGCGCCGAGCGGATCGGCCACGGCATCTCCGCCGCGCAGGACCCGGCGCTGCTGACCTACCTCGCCGAGCGGCGGATCCCGCTGGAGATCTCCCCGACGTCCAACGTGCGCACCCGGGCCGTGCCCAGCCTGGACGCGCACCCGCTGCCCCGGATCGTCGAGGCCGGCGTGCCGGTCAGCATCAACTCCGACGACCCGCCGATGTTCGGCACCACGCTCAACGACGAGTACGCGGTGGCCGCCCGGCTGCTGCGGCTCGGCCCCGACGGGGTCGCCGCGCTGGCCCGCGACGCCGTGGCCGCCGCGTTCCTGACGCCGGCCGAGCAGGCCCGGATCACCGCCGAGATCGACGCGTACCTGGGGAGCGCGGCACGCTGAGCGGCCGTACCGGTGCCGGCCGCCGGGATCCCCGGGGCGGCCGGCGCCGCGCGGTCAGCAGCATCGCGGACAGCGCGAGCACGGTGAGCGCGACGGTGGGACCGGGAGCGGCGGGCGCGGGCCGGACGGGCCCGTGCGCGAGCACCGGGTCCTGCCAGACCGCGAGCGTGAGCGCGATGCCCAGGCCGATGACGGCGGCCCAGCGGAGCAGACGACTGACGGCCGGTGGCATGACGGTCACCTCGCGCCCGGGATCGACGGGAGAGCGCGCGCGACGGGAGCGAGGTGTGGGGGGACCGGACTCCCGCCGCGCGCATGATCCGTCGGCCGGAAGGTCTTACGGGGCGTCCCGGCCGACGGAACTGATGGGTTCTGTCAGCGATCCTGGCAGTTCACGCCGGTTTTCCGGCCGTCGTTAAACCACCTTTAAGGAGAACTTGCGCCCGTACACAGCCACGGGTCAGCGCGGGCGCGGCCAGCGCCGCCCGGCACGCGGCTCGCGGGCCTCCCGGGCCATCCGCCCGACCAGCCCGAACCGGTTCACCTGCCGGGGTGCCGCATCCGGGTCGGCCAGCAGCATCACCACGCTCGCCCCGCCGAGCCGGGCCCGGTCGATGCTCACCGAACCGTTCGCCTGCAACGCGACCCGCTTGGCGATGTCCAGCCCGAGCCCGGTCGAGCCCTTGTCGCTCTCACCCCGGCGCAGCGCCCGGTCCGGGTCGGCGATGCCCGGGCCGGCGTCGTCGATGCGGATCGCCACCCAGCCGTCCCGGCGGCTCACCGCCACCTCGAACGCGGTGCCCTGCGGCGTGTACCGGAACACGTTGCCGATCACCGCGTCCAGCGCGGCGGCCAGTTCGGCGCGGGGCACCGGCGCCGGGATGCGGAACTGCGCCCCGACCACCCGGTGCGGCCGGTTCTGGTCCCCGGCCAGCGCCGACCAGAAGACCATCCGGTCCCGGACCACCTCGCTCACGTCGCACGACGCCGGCGCCGACTCCTGGGCGACCGCCTTGCGGGTCGTCTTGATGAGCTGGTCGACCTCGCCCTCCAGCGTGACGATCGCCTGCCGGATCCGCCGGATGCCGCGTCGCCGGTCCAGCTCCGCCTCGCTGAACGTGCCGATGCTCGTGTCGTCGGACTCCAGCGCCTCGGCGTCCAGCCGCAGCGCGGTCAGCGGCGTACGGAGCCGGTGCGACAGGTCGGCGACCAGTTCGTGCTCGTCGGCACGCAGCGCCACCAGCCGTTCCGTCATCCGGTTGAACGCGTGCCCGGCCTCGGCCAGCTCACGCGGGCCGGTCGGCTCGACCCGTACCCCCAGCTCGCCGTCGCCCACCGCGAGCGCCGCCTTGACCAGATCGCCGGTGGCGTCCACGGCCCGTGCCGCCACCCGGTCGACCACGGCGACCGCCGCGCCGACAAGCGCCACGCCGATCGCGAACAGCAGCAGCCACCGCCCGCCGCCGCCGGAGTCGAGCACCTCGTCGGGGACGAACACCTCCACCACGGCGACCCGGTCACCGAGCACCACCGGGTCCAGCCGCAGCACCCCGCCGTCCACGTCGGTCACCACCGACTGCCGCTGCGCGGCGGCGTCGGCGAGCACCCGCGGGTCGGCGCGTCCGGCGGACTCGTCCGCGCCGATGCCGTGCACGACCGGCCGCATGGCCGGATCGTCGCCGGCGGCGGCGGCCACCGCCCGTTCGATGGTCGCGGTGTCGGTGCTGACCGCGAGCGCCCCGGTCACCAGCGCGGCCCGGCGGGCCGCGTCGGCCAGCTCCGCCTCCCGGGTCCGGTCGGCGAGGGTCAGCCCGAGCGGGATGAGGAAGGCGAGCGCGATCAGGCCGCACAGCCCCGCGGTGAGCCCGGCGAGGCTGAACCTCAGTCCGGCGCCACCAGCCGGAAGCCGACCCCCCGCACGGTGCGCAGGTAACGCGGCTTCGCCGCGGACTCGCCCATTTTGCGGCGGAGCCAGTACAGGTGAACGTCGATGGTCTGGTCCTCGCCGACCGATGGCTGCCGCCATACCTCCTCCAAGAGTTCCCGCCGGGACACTACCCGGCCGGGACGCGCGGCGAGATACGCCAGCAGGTCGAATTCCTTGCGGGTCAGCGCCAGCGCCTCCCCGTCCAGCACCGCGCTGCGCTCGCCCACGTCGACGCGCAGGCCGCCGACCGTGTGCACGGCAGGCGCGACGGTACGGCTGGCCCGGCCGGCCCGGCGCAGCACGGTGGTGATCCGGGCGTCCAGGTGCGCCCCGGTGAACGGCTTGACCATGTAGTCGTCCGCGCCGGCGCGCAGCAGCCGCACCACCGACTGCTCGTCGTCGCGGGCGGTGGCGATGATGATCGGCACGTCGGTGATGCCGCGCAGCATGCGCAGCGCGTCCGAGCCGTCCAGGTCGGGCAGACCGAGGTCGAGCACCACCAGGTCCGGTGTCTCCGCGGCGACCCGGCGCAGCGCGTCCAGCGCGGTGCCGACGGCGTGCACCGCGTGCCCCCGGTCGGTCAGCGACCGCAGCATGGCGCCGCGCACGACGTGGTCGTCTTCGACCAGCAGGACGGTTGCCACGTCAGCACCGTACTCGGCGTGGCAAGCCGGTCGCGTTGCGGCGGTCCGGGGAAGCGGGCAAGCTGGGACGGCGATGACGTTCACGCTCTTCCCCGACACCCGCCTCACGCTCGCCCGCGACGCGCTGGCCGGCCTGTCGGTGGGCGACGCCCTCGGCTCCCAGTTCTTCGTCCCCGGCCGGCACCCGGACGACCTCGCCGCCGGGCGGCTGCCCGAACCACCCTGGGAGTGGACCGACGACACCGAGATGGCGTGCTCGGTGGTGGCCGAGCTGGCCGCCGGCGGCCGCATCGACCGGGACCGGCTGGCGCTGGCGTTCGCGCAGCGCTGCGAGCCGTACCGGGGGTACGGGCCGGGCACGGTGACGGTGCTGCGGCTGATCCGCACCGGCACGCCCTGGCCGGTGGCCGCCGCGTCCGCGTTCGACGGGCAGGGCTCCTGCGGCAACGGCGCCGCGATGCGCGTCGCGCCGCTCGGCGCCTGGCACGCCGACTCCACCCGCCGCGCCGCCG
>NZ_JBXUOV010000020.1:0-53207 GCF_057196585.1 Micromonospora sp. ATLC20 | reverse complement strand
GAGGTCAGCGGACCCGAGGCCACCCTGATAGTGATCTGGCTGACCACCTGGGCGGCGGGCGTCCCGCACGTGGTGCTGCTCAACGGCCGGCCGCCGCCCAGGTCTGCTCCTGCAACGCGGTGACCCGGGCCGACCTGGACGCGGCGATCGCCGGCGGGGCGACCGACGTGCCGGCGCTGAAGGCGTGCACCCGGGCCGGTACGAGCTGCGGCTCCTGCGTGCCGATGCTCAAGCAGCTGCTGGACGCCGCCGGGGTACGCCAGTCGACGGCGTTGTGCGAGCACTTCGACCACAGCCGGCAGGAGCTGTTCGACCTGATCCGGGTGCGGGGCATCAGCACGTTCTCCCGGCTCGTCGCCGAGCACGGGCGCGGCGGCGGGTGCGACATCTGCAAGCCGGTGGTGGCCTCGATCCTGGCCTCGCTCGGCACCGGGCACGTGCTCGACGGCGAGGCGGCGTCGCTCCAGGACACGAACGACCACTTCCTGGCCAACCTGCAACGCGACGGCAGCTACTCGGTGGTGCCCCGGATCCCCGGCGGGGAGATCACCCCGGAGAAGCTGATCGCGATCGGCGAGGTGGCGCGGGACTTCCGGCTCTACACGAAGATCACCGGTGGGCAGCGGATCGACCTGTTCGGCGCGCGGGTCGACCAGTTGCCGCAGATCTGGCGGCGGCTCGTCGACGCGGGCTTCGAGTCGGGTCACGCCTACGGCAAGGCGCTGCGCACCGTGAAGTCCTGCGTCGGCGACACCTGGTGCCGCTACGGCGTCCAGGACTCGGTCGGGCTCGCCGTCGCGCTGGAGCTGCGCTACCGGGGCCTGCGCGCGCCGCACAAGCTCAAGTCGGCGGTCTCCGGCTGCGCCCGCGAGTGCGCCGAGGCCCGGAGCAAGGACTTCGGGATCATCGCCACCGAGAGCGGCTGGAACCTGTACGTCGGCGGCAACGGCGGTTTCCGGCCCCGGCACGCCGACCTGTTCGCCACCGACCTGAGCACGGCGGAGCTGGTCACGCTCATCGACAGGTTCCTCATGTACTACATCCGCACCGCCGACCGGTTGCAGCGCACCGCCGCCTGGATCGAGGCCATGGACGGCGGCCTGGACCACCTCCGGTCGGTGCTCGTGGACGACTCGCTCGGGCTCTGCGCCGACCTCGACGCATCGATGGCCCGGCACGTCGCGAGCTACTCCGACGAGTGGCGCGACGTCCTGGAGGACCCGGACCGGCTGCGCCGCTTCACCTCGTTCGTCAACGCGCCGGACGTACCCGACCCGTCCATCACGTTCACCCAGGAACGGGGCCAGCCGGTGCCGGCCCGGGGCGCGCCCCCGGACGGCGGACACCGCCGCCAGCCCGTCGTGCTGGGCCTGCCGGAGGTACGCCGATGAGCCCCGTCGTCACGCTGGACTGGACCCCGGTCTGCCCGCTGGACCGGCTCGACCCCGGCCGGGGCGTGGCCGCGCTCGTCGACGGCGTCCAGGTGGCGGTCTTCCGCACCGGGGACGGGCTGTACGCGGTGGACAACCTCGACCCGGTCGGCGGCGCGTACGTCATGTCCCGGGGGCTGGTCGGCAGCCGGGGCGGGGTGCCCACGCTCGCCTCGCCGCTGCACAAGCAGGTCTACGACCTCACCACGGGACGGTGCCTGGACCTACCGGGCGTGACGCTGCGCCGGCATCCGGTGCGCTGCCGGGACGGCCTGGTCGAGGTGCGGTTACGGCAGGAGGAATGATGCGGGACGAGCTGGCCGGCTTCACCATCGGGGTCACCGCCGACCGGCGGCGCGACGAACTGGCCGCGCTGCTCCAGCGGCGTGGGGCGCGGGTGGTGCTCGCCCCGGCGCTACGGATCGTCCCGCTGGCCGACGACACCGACCTGCGTGAGGCCACCCGGGCCTGCCTGGAACAGCCGCCGGACGTGCTGATGGCGAACACCGGCATCGGCATGCGCGGCTGGCTGGAGGCGGCCGAGGGCTGGGGGCTGGCCGAGCCGCTGCGCAGCACGCTCGCCCGCGCCTACGTGGTGTCCCGCGGCCCGAAGGCGACCGGCGCGATCCGTGCCGCCGGGCTGCGCGAGCACTGGTCACCGGATTCGGAGAGCTGCGACGAGGTGGTCGAGCACCTGGTCCGGCGCGGGGTGGCCGGCCAGGTGGTGGCGATGCAACTGCACGGCGAGCGGCAGCCCGAGTGCGCCGACGCGCTGGTGGCGGCCGGCGCCACGGTGATCGAGGTGCCGGTGTACCGGTGGGCGCCGCCGGCCGACCCGGCGCCGCTGCACCGGCTCATCGACCTGGTGGCCGGGCGGCTCGTCGACGCCGTCACGTTCACCTCGGCCCCGGCGGCCGAGGCGCTGCTGCGGGCGGCCGGGGACCGTACCGAGACGGTGCTGGAGGCGCTGCGCGGTGACGTGCTGGCCGGGTGCGTCGGCACCGTCACCGCCGAGCCGCTGGTCCGCCGCGGGGTGCCGGTGAGCGCACCGAGCCGGGCCCGGCTGGGCGCGCTGGTCCGCACCATCGTCGAGGAACTGCCCCGGCGTACCGTCTCGGTGAAGGCGGCCGGGCACGTCCTGACGCTGCGCGGGCACGCCGCGGTGGTGGACGGCGAGCTGCGTCAGCTGGCGCCGGCGCCGATGGCGGTGCTGCGGGCACTCGCCGCGTCACCGGGGAAGGTGCTCTCCCGCACCGCGCTGCTGCGGACGCTGCCGCGCGGCGCCGACGAGCACGCGGTGGAGATGGCTGTCGCCCGCCTGCGAGCCGGGCTGAAGGCGCCCCGCGTGGTGCAGACGGTGGTCAAGCGGGGGTACCGCCTGCGGGTCGACTGACCCGCAGGCGGTCAGCCCACGGAGGCCGGGTAGCCGTGCTCGGCCTGGAGGCGGAGCATGGCGTGCTCCACCACGGTGACCAGCACCTGCTTGACCGAGTCCCGCTGGCGGGCGTCGCACAGGACCATCGGCACGTCCGGGGAGATGGCGAGCGCCTCCCGGACCTCCTCCAGCTCGTAGTGCGGCGCGTCGCCGAAGCGGTTCAACGCCACGACGTACGGCAGCTTGCGGTTCTCGAAGTAGTCCAGCGGCGCGAACGCGTCGGTGATCCGGCGGGTGTCCACGAGCACCGCCGCACCCACCGCGCCCCTGATGATCTCGTCCCACATGAACCAGAAGCGGGTCTGGCCCGGTGTGCCGAACAGGTAGAGGATCAGGTCCTCGGCCATCGTGATACGGCCGAAGTCCATGGCGACCGTGGTGGTCTCCTTGCCCGGCACCTTCGACGCGTCGTCGATTCCCACGCCGGCCGCGGTCATCAGCGCCTCGGTGGTCAGCGGCTGGATCTCGGAGATCGCCCCGACGAGCGTTGTCTTACCCACGCCGAAGCCACCCGCGATCACGATCTTCGCGGAGATGATCTCCCGGCCGCGGTTCACCCCGTCGGGGTCATAGTTCGCGAAGTCCACTTAGCACCCTTCCAAGCAGGTTCATCCGCGCCGCGAAACCCGTCGCGGGAGCGGCAGTGTGTAGCGTCAGCAGGCCCTCGGCCACCATGTCGGCGACCAGCACCCGGGTGACGCCCAGCGGCATCCGGGTGTAAGCGGCGATTTCCGCAAGCGACTGCGCCCGGCCCTCACAGACCGAGGAGATGCGGTACTTGTCGTGCCCGGCGAAGCGCGCCTCGGCCGACTGCGTCGGCGTGCTCGACAGCACCGCTTCGAGCGCGATGTTCTGCAACGGCTCGGTGCGGCCCCGGGTGACCGCGTACGGCCTCACCAGCGCGCCACGTGGATCACGTCGCGGGTCCATCTCGCGATCACCTCCCCTCGTTCGGAGCCGCACCGGCTCCGGTCGTCAGCTCCCCGCTCCGATCAGGACCGGACCGCGTCCCTCGGCAGCGGGACCAGTGCCTGGCCGACCCGCTCCACCAGCAGTGCCATCTCGTAACCCACCTGGCCGACGTCGCAGCTGCGCGCCGCGAGCACGGCCATCGACGAACCGTCGCTGATGGACATCAGAAACAGGTAGCCGCTGTCCATCTCGATCACGGTCTGCAGCACCCCACCGGCGCTGAACATCCGCGCCGCGCCCTCGGTCAGGCTCACCACGCCGGAGGTGATCGCGGCGAGTTGGTCGGCCCGGTCGCCGGGCAGATCCCGCGAGGAGGCGAGCAGCAGCCCGTCCGCGGACACCGCCACCACGTGCGCGATGCCCGCAACGCTGTCGGCGAAGTTGGTGAGAAGCCACCCCATGTCCTGCATGGCCGCCGGCCTGTTCATCGGTTCGTCTCCTTGGTCGAGGTGCTGTTCAGGTCGGCGCCGGCCGTACGGCCCCGCTGGACGCCACGGTGGTAGGCGGAGAGCAGACCGCGTACCTCGTCCGGCGTGCGCCGGCTGCGGTCCCGGCCGCTCTTCGGCTCTATTCCGCCGGGCACGAGCTGGGCCTGCGGAACCCGCTTGGGCAGGCCGGAGCGGGTGGTCCCGCCGGTGGTGGGCTCCGCGGCACGGCTGGCCCGCGACCAGCCCTCGTCGGCCGCCGTACGCCAGGCCTCCGGGTCGATCGACGGCGCGGGCGCGGGCTCGGCGGCGGGTGGCGTCGGGGGCGGCGTCGCGGCCGCCGGCGGCGTGGACGGAACCTCCGGCGGGCTGTACGCGGGCGGCGTCGTCGACGTGGTCAGCCCCGACGCCTGGGCCCCCGGGGTACGGGTGGGCAGCTTCGGACGCGCCGACGCCGCGGGGGGCGCCACCGCCGGCTGTGCCGGCGCGGGCGGCTCGTCGAACGTGGGACGGGTGAAGATGGTGGTCTCGTCCTCTCCGTGCGAACGGAACCAGACCGCCTCCATCTCACGGAATATCGGCGCCTCGGCCCGCTGCTCGGGCCGGGCCACCACCGGCGTCGCCGGGGTGCTCTCCACCGCCGGCGCCGCGGCGAGCGGCTGGTAGGCCGGAGGTGCGGCCTGGGTCGCGGGTTGCGCCGACTCGACACCGGGCGTCCGCTTGGGCAGCGGGTCCAGCGCGGGGTACGCCACCGTCGGCCCGCCGGCCGACCAGCCCGCTCCGGAGACCGGAGCCGGCGCGGCGGGCGCCGCGGCCACCGGGGCGGGCGCCGCCACAGTCGGCAGCGCGCCGGTCGCCCCACCCAGCTGTACGGCGGGAGTGGTGTCGCGCGTCTCGGCGGGCGTCTGCCACCGGGACGGCGGGGCGGTGGTCGCCCCGCGCCACTGGTCGGCGAGCGTCGCGGTGGCAGCGCCCCGCCCGGCTCCGGCCAGCGCGTCACCGGCGCCGACCTGGCTGAGCGGGGACTGCTCGACGGCGAGCGGCTGACGCGGCCGGGTAAGCGGTGCCTGGCCCCGGTTGGCCGGCAGCACCACCGTCGAGTTCGGCAGCGTGACCTGGGCGACGGTGCCGCCCTCGACGTTGCGGCGCAGCTCGACGCGGATCCCGTAGCGGGACGCGAGCCGGCTGACCACGGCCAGACCCATCAGCCGGAACGCGGCCACGTCGACGGTCGGCGGCGCGGCCAGGCGCCGGTTGAGCGAGTCGAGCTGGTCGTCGCTGAGGCCCAGACCGCGGTCCTCGATCTGGATCAGCACATAGTCGCGGATCCGGCGGCCGTCGGCCACCACAGTGGTGTTCGGCGGCGAGAACCGGGTTGCGTTGTCGAGCAGCTCGGCGACCAGCCGGACGACGTCGTTGACGGCGTGCGCGGCCACCGAGATGTCGGTGTCGACGGTGCCGAACTCGATCCGGTTGTAGAGCTCGACCTCGGACTGCGCGGCGCGCAGCACGTCGACCAGGAGCGCGTCGTCGCGGCGCGGCACGGCCGAGTCGGCGCCGGCGAGCACCAGCAGGTTCTCGTCGTTGCGGCGCATCCGGGTGGCGAGGTGGTCCAGCTCGAACAGCTGCGCCAGCCGCTTCGGGTCCTCCTCGGACCGCTCGATCGCGTCCAGTTCGCCGATCATGCGGTCGACCAGGCTCTGCGAGCGGCGGGCCAGGTTGAGGAACATCGCCGAGACGCTCGTCCGCAGCGCGGCCTGTTCGGCCGCGACCCGGACCGCCTCGCGGTGGACCACGTTGAAGGCCACCGCCACCTGACCGACCTCGTCGCGGTTGCTCAGCTTGATCGGGTCCCGTACCTGCTGGACGATCTCGTCCACACCGCCGTCACCGATGGCGTTGACGTTCTGCAGCCGGCTCACCGCGTCCGGCAGGTCGTGGTTGGCCACGGCGAGTGCGCCCTCGCGCAGCCGGCGCAGCGAGTCGTTGAGCGAGCGGGCCAGCACCACGGCGAGCGTCACCGCGACCGCGAGCGTGAGCAGCACGAGCAGGCTCTCCACGATCGCCTGCCGGATCACGTCGGCGCGTGCCTCGTCGGCGTCGGCCAGCATCTCGTCCAGGAGCTGGATCTCGGCCCACCGCATCAGGTCGTCGACCGCGCCGATGGCGGCCGACGCCTCGTCGCGGGTGACCAGCGCCGGACGCCCGATGGACCGGGAGACGTCGCCGGCGACCCGGTCGGCGAGCTGGACGGCGTCACCGGAGACGGTGCGGTCCACCAGGGCCCGCTGGCCCGGCGTCGCGGTCCGGGAGAAGGTGAGCAGCGCCTCCTGCTGACCGGTGAGCGTGGCCACGAAGGACGAGAACTGCTCCTCGCCGACCTGCCCGCCGTCGAGGGCGGTGAAGGCCACCGCCTGCTCCTCGGCCACCTGGGCCTTGGCGTGGGCGAACGCGGCCACCGCGCGGCGGGCGTCGGCCAGGCTGTCCGCGCCCGGCTGCTGGGCCAGCGCGTCGCTGTACGCGACCAGGTCGTCGAGCACGATGCCGTAGCGCAGGCTCGCCTCGGCCACCGGCATCTGCAGCCGGTCCAGCACTTCCTGGCGGGTGCCGTTCAACGTGGACAGGTGGGCGTCGATCACCTTGAGCTGGTTGCTGATCGCGCCGGACACGTCGCCGAGCTTGCCGCGCTCGTCCTGGTACGCCGCGATGCGCTCGTCGGTCTGGCGCACCCGCAGGTTGTACGCGTCCGGCTTCTGGTTCGGGTCGGCCAGGAAGACCGCCGCCGCCATCCGCTCCTTGTGCAGGTCCTGAGTGAGCGCCGCGATGTCGACGGACACCGCGCTCAGCGACCGGACCCGGTCCGCCTCGTACGCGCCCTCGCCGACCGAAACGAGTCGGATAGTTGCCAGTGCGATGACAGCGGCGACCGGAACGACCAGGATGAGGGCGAGCTTGGAGCGGATCCGCGCGTCGCGCAGCCTGGGCAGGCGCCGGCGCCGGTTCCGCTGTTCGGCGTTGGGGCTCCCGGGCAGGGTCGTAGGTCCGGTGCTCACGACATCGCCTCCGTCGTTTCTTCCACGCGCGACCCGCTGACCCGTGCCTGGTGCAGCGGCCAGCGCCACGCGCGGCACGGCCGCGATTTCATCAGACGAGATCCTGTTTGGGAAGCCGCAGTGAGGCAGGAAACGGTCGCGGCCGACGCATCCCGGGATCCGATCACCTAATACCTTCTTTTCTCCAACCCCCTGAACAGGGGATGTCACTCCAGAGTGGTCACGCGCATCTGTGCAGTAATTGTCAGTTAATGTTCCGTGTCCCCAGCATGTGGGATGGCTGTCCCGAAACAGCACTCGTCAGCCCGGCTTGACCACAGGCCCCGGCATTGGCAAGGTTTTGCAGGCTTCGCGCACACCGTACGGCAAACCAATCCCGTTCCTCCACTGAGGACGGACGAGCGGCGGTGATCGGGCGTCGGCCCGCGCCGCACCTGGAGGACTGAGTTGAGCCCCATCCGCTCCGCGAGCATCGCGGCGCTCGCATCGGCCGTGCTGGCCACCACGCTCACCGGCTGCGGGATCGGCGGGGAACCGCAGGACACCAGCCCGATCGTGATCGCCGCCGACCTGGAACTCTCCGGCGCGTCGGCGCCGGTCGGCAAGGTCTACCAACGGGCTCTGCAACTGAAGGTCGAGCAGTTGAACGCCTCCGGCGCACTGGGCGGCCGGAAGATCGATCTGCGGGTCAAGGACAACCGCTCGGATGCCGCGGAATCCTTGCGGAACATCAATGATTTCAGCGGTGACTCACGCGTGAGCGCGGTCATCATGGGCGGCTGCAACGAATGCGCCGTCGGCGCGGCCCGAACGATCGGCGAGAAGCGCATTCCGACGATCGCACTGGGGTCGTCCAGCGACATCACCGAGCCGGTGGCCGAGCGCCGATATGTCTTCAAGCTCGCCCCGAACGCCACCGACAGCGCCGCCGCGCTCGCCGCGGAACTGGAGCGGCGCGAGATCCGCAAGGTGGCGCTGCTGCACAGCGCCGAGGGTTACGGCCAGGAAGGGCTCGCCGCCCTGCGCCGTGAGCTGAGCAAGACCTCCGTGAAGCTGGTCGCCAACGAGTCGGTGCGGGTCACCGACACCGAGGTCGGCACGCAGATCAACGAGTTGGTCGCCCGCAAGCCGCAGGCACTGGTCCTGTGGACCACGCCGGAGCAGGCGATGCTCGCCGCCACCACGGCACGGCAGAGCAAGTTCCGCGGGTCGCTGTTCTTCGACGCCACGGCCGCCGGTGACCTCTTCCTGGGCCCCTCGGCCCGCTCCACGGACGAGGCCACGCTGATCTTCACCCAGACCATGGTGATCGACGACGTGATCGCCACCACCCCGGCCAAGGCCGCGCGACGGCAGTGGTTCCAGGACTACACCGCCCGGTTCGGCGGCTACAACGGCTTCTCCTCCTTCGCGGCGGACGCGGTCCAGCTGATCGCCGACGCCGAGCTGCAGGCCGGCGGCGAGCCGGGCAAGGTCGACCGGGACGGGCTGCGCGACGTGCTGGAGACGTCGCAGCTCGATGGGCTCTCCGGGCCGATCCGGATGACGCCGGACAACCACTCCGGGCTGATGCCGCAGGCGTTGACGACGCTGGTGGCCCGTGGTGGTCGTTGGCGGCTGGCCGGCTGATCGCTTGGTCGGTTGCGGTGGGGGTGTGGCCCCACCGCAACCGGCTCCGGGCGGTCAAGCTTGATCCCTGCGCCGGTTGCGGTGGGGCCAAACCTGTCGTGGGCCGCCGGCACCCGCGGGTTGAGGTTTCCTTCTGGGTGCTCGGTCGACGTCGGGTTTTCGTCTCGGGGTGTCAGCGGGCTGAGGTGGTGGCCTTCACCCAGGGCAGGGCCAGGCGCTCGACCAGGCTCAGTGCGGCGTAGAGCACGATGCTCATCAGCGCCACCAGCACGATCGCCGCCCACGCGGTAGCGGTGTCGCCGACGCCGTTGTACTGGAGGATCTGGTAACCCAGGCCCGGGCGGTCCGAGTAGAACTCCCCGATCACCGCGCCGATCGCGGCGAGCGGCATGGCCACCTTGAGACCGACGAAGATCTGCGGCAGCGCCGCCGGGAAGCGCACCTTGCGGAACGACTGCCACCACGAGGCGTTGAGTGACCGGCCCAGCTCCGCCAGGTCCGCCGGGGTGGTGGTCAGTCCGGTCGCGGTGGAGAGCACGATCGGGAAGAAGCAGAGCAGGAACACCATGGTCAGGATCGGCTTCTGCCCCCAGCCCACGGCTACCACGAGCAGCGGCCCGAACGCGATCTTCGGGACCGCGTTCACCGCCACCAGCAGCGGCGCGAACATCCGTTCCACCCGGCTGGAGGCGGCCAGTGCCATCCCGATCAGCACCCCGGCCACCGACGAGAGCAGGAAGCCGAACACCGTCATCCAGGTGGTGATGCCCAGCGCGGGCAGCAGCACCTCGGTGGTGCCGGCGAGGGACTTCCCCACCGCCTGCGGCGGGGGCAGCGCGGCCGGGTGCACCAGGTTCAGGCCCGAGGTGACCAGCCACCAGGCCGCCACCGCGATCACCAGGCCGAGCGCCGGCAGCCCGACCGCCGCCGGGCGTACGGCGATCCCGCGCCGGACCGCCGGGCGCGGCGGCGCCTCCGGCCGGGCCTCGGTCGACTGTGTCAACGTGTCCTCCTCTCTGCGCCGGTCGGTGTGACCGGCACGCGAAGGGGGTGCGCCCCACCGGGGTGTCCGGCGGGTCGCACCCCCGTTGGCCCGAGCGGGCCGGTCAGGCCTTCGGCGCGAGGTTGAAGTCGATGATCTGGTCCGGGGTGAGGTTCTGCTTCAGCGCACCGGCGCCCTGCAGCAGCGCGATGCTCTTGGCCACCCGGCCACTGTCCAGCGTGCCGATCGCGGTGCCGGAGTTGCTCGACCGCACGTACGCGGCCATCAGCTGAAGCTCGGCGGACGCCGCGGCCGGGACGGCGGCCGGCACGTTCTTCTTCAGGATCTCGGCCGCCTCGTCCGGGTGGGCCAGCGAGTACTCCAGGCCCTTGAGCAGCGCGGCGGTGAACTTCTTCACCATCTCCGGCTTCTCCTTGGCGATCTTCGACGAGGTGATCAGCGCGTTGCCGTAGAGGTCCTGCATCACGTTGCTGTACGGCAGGACGACCGGCTTCTTCTTGGTCACCGTCTCCACCGTCGGCTGGCCGACGACGAACTGGCCGATGCCGTCCACCGAGCCCGAGCCGAGCATGCCGATCAGGCCCTGCGCCTCACCGTTGACCCAGGTCACCTTGCTGCCGTCGATGCCGGCGAGCCGCGCGTACGTCGGGAAGAGGTTGCGCACGACGGACGTCGGGGTGTCGGCGAGCTTCTTGCCCTCGAGGTCCTTCGGGGTGGCGATGTTCTTGCCCTCGACCGTGACGATCGCGGCCATGGTGCGCTGCTGAATTGCGGCCACCGCCACGAAGTCCTTCGCCTGGCCGTTGCCGAGCTGGAGGATGCCACCGGTCAGGTCGATCGGGCCGAAGTCGGCCTGGCCGCCGGTGATGGTCTGGATCACGGAGCCGGTGCCCTGACCGGGCTTGATGTCGACGTCGAAACCGGCCTCCTTGAAGAAGCCCTTGTCCTTCGCCACCCAGGCGTAGGAGTCACGCCCGAAGTTGCCGAACGAGGTGAGGTACGTCACCTTCTCCAGCGCCGCGCCGTTGCCGCCGCCGCTCTCGGACTTGTCCGAGTCGCTGCTGCAGCCGCCCACCAGGGCGAGGGCGGTGGCCAGAGCCGCGGCGGCGACCGTGCGGGTCAGCCTTCTCATCAGTGCACCATGTCCTTTCCGACCAGGACTTCTTCGCCGGTCGGGTCGTGGGTCCGACGGGGTCGGCACGTGGGTTCGGCCGACTGGACCGTCGTGAGGGGACTCTTCGCGCGCAACAGCGTACGAGAAGCCAGATGACCTGCCGCCGCCGTCCCGGTTGCGGAACGGAAACGAAGTTGCGTGACGGAAAGCGGACTGACGTCCACCCCGGACGGTGCTATAAGCACGGTCGGCTACGCTAGCCCGGCTCGCATTCGGACGATGTGGAAGGGAGCCGGCGGAAGATGATCCGACTGTCCGGGGTGTCCCGCACCTTCGACGGCCGTTCGGGGCGGGTGGAGGCGTTGCGCGGCATCGACCTCGACGTCGCCGAAGGCGAGTTCGTCGCCGTCCTCGGCCGGTCCGGCTGCGGCAAGTCCACGCTGCTGCGCATGATCGCCGGCCTGCTCCCGGTCACCGGCGGTGAGATCACCGTGGGCGGTACGCCGATCACGAAGCCCCGCCGCGACGTGGCGATGCTGTTCCAGCGGCCGGCGCTGCTGCCCTGGCGCTCGGTGCTGGACAACGTGCTGCTGCCGGTGGAGATCTTCGGCTGGCGCCGCGCCGAGCACCGCGACCGGGCCCGCCAGTTGCTGGAGATGGCCGGGCTGGGCGGCTTCGAGAAGCGCCTCCCGCACGAGCTGTCCGGCGGCATGCAGCAGCGCGTGTCGCTGTGCCGGTCGCTGGTCGGCTCGCCCCGGGTGATGCTCATGGACGAGCCGTTCTCCGCGCTCGACGCGCTCACCCGCGAGGAACTCTCCGGCGAACTCCAGCGCGTGCACATGGAGACGAAGGCGACGATCGTCTTCGTCACCCACTCGATCGACGAGGCGGTGCTGCTCGCCGACCGGGTCGTCGTGCTCAGCCCGCGCCCCGGGCGCATCCGCGAGGTGGTCGAGGTGAACGTCCCCCGGCCGCGCACGCTGGGCCGCCACGAACACCTGGAAGACGTCGCGCGGATCAGCGCCGAGCTGCACGAACTGCTGATGGAGCGGGACGCCCCCGGCGTACCCGTCGGAGGCCGGTGACCATGCGGGTCTCGGTGTTCACCGAACCCCACCGCGGTGCGGACTACGACGACCAGCTCCGGTTCGCCCGGCTGGTCGAGGAGACCGGCTTCGAGGGCTTCTTCCGGGCCGACCACTACCGGGCCATGGGGGACGAACCGGCGCCGCCCGGCCCCACCGACGCCTGGCTGACGCTCGCCGCGCTGGCCCGGGAGACCTCCCGGATCCGCCTCGGCACGCTCGTCACGTCCGCCACGTTCCGGCTCCCCGGGCCGCTCGCCGTCATGGTCGCCCAGGTCGACCGGATGAGCGGCGGCCGGGTCGAGCTGGGCATCGGCGCCGGATGGTACGAGCGCGAGCACACCGCGTACGGCATCCCGTTCCCGCCGGTCAGCGAGCGATTCGACCGGCTCGCCGAGCAGCTGGAGATCGTCACCGGCCTGTGGCGCACCCCGGCCGACGAGACGTACAGCTTCACCGGTGAGCACTACCGGCTGGTCGACGCGCCCGCGCTGCCCAAGCCGGTGCAGCAGCCCGGCCCGCCGGTGATCGTCGGTGGCCGGGGACCGAAGCGCACCCCCGAGCTGGCCGCCCGCTACGCCGACGAGTTCAACATGCCGTTCAAGAGCGTGGCCGAGACCGCCGCCGCGTACGAGCGGGTACGCGAGGCGTGCGACCGCGCCGGGCGGGACGCCTCCGGCCGCGCGCCGCTGACACTCTCCGCCGGCATCGTGGTGGCGATCGGACGCACCGACGCCGAGGCGCAGCGCCGGGCCGCGCCGCTGCACGTCTCCAGCGCGCTGCCGCCGGAGGACCCGGTGGTCGGCTCCCCCGCCCAGTTGGTCGACCGGATCGGCGAGTTCGCCGCCATCGGGGCCACCCGGGTGCACCTGCGCCTGATCGACTTCGACGACCTCGACCACGTGGAGCTCATCGCCGCCGAGGTGCTCCCCCGACTGGACGGACCACGATGACCGAACTCTCCGCCGACCTCGAACTCGGCCCGGTGGGCCAGGAGATCGTGTACGAGAACGACCGCGTACGCGTCTGGCACATCCGGCTGGAGCCGGGTGAGCGGCAGCCGCTGCACCGCCACGACCACCCGTACCTGGTGGTGGCCATCCAGGGCGCCAAGAACGTGGTGCAGACGATCGACGGCACCACCATCGACGCCGACGAGCCGACCGGCGGCGTGGTCTACCGCGACCCGGGCGCGGTGCACATGCTCACCAACGTCGGCGACACCACCTACCTCGCGCGCCTGGTCGAGCTGAAGTAGCCACACCGGCGGGTTCGCCGCGCCGCGCGGCGGCAAGGTGGCGATCGGGGTCACCGGGCCGTAACGTGCCCGACATGGCCTTTCGGACGTGGGGCAGGCTGCTGCTCACGGCGCTCGGGGTGAGCGTACTGGCCGGGGCCGGCCAGTTGGGGATCGCGTACGGCTTCGGAGTCGTACGCCTCGACGGCGCGTTCGTGGACGTCTCGGTCAACCGGTGGCCCGCCCAGCTCGTCTGGGTGGGCTGGTTCGCCGCTGTCGCCACGGTCGCCGGAGCCGTCCTCACCGAGCGCTTCGCCCGCCGCGACGACAGTCCCGGCGGCACCACCGAACTGCTCTCCATCGCCGGCATCAGCGCGCTGGGCGCGATGGTGGTCGCCCCGCTGTGCATGCAACCGGCCCGCGCGGCCGAGCTGGGCGGATCCGTCGACCCGGTCTGGGCCGCCGGCATCTGCGCCGCCCTCGGCGCGGTCGTCGGGGCGGGCGCGGCGATCGCCGTCCTGCTCAAGCCGCCGTTCGGCTGGGGCGTGGCGATCACCGCCGGCATCGTCTGGCTGCTGGCGCTGCTCTCCGTCGCACCCACGATCGTCGCCAACCGCCCGCTCGCCACGGTACGGCTCGGCGTCCTCGAACCCTCCTGGCTCGATCCGGAGGCGGCCCAACGCCTGTCCATGCTGCTGCTGCCGGTGCTCGCTCTGCTGGCCGGCGGTGCGGTCGGCGTACTCGCGCGCCGGGCCGAATGGCCGCCACTGGTCGGCGGCGCGGCCGGGGCGGCCGGTCCGGTGCTCGTGGCGTTCGCCTACCTGACCGCCGGTCCCGGCTCGGCGACCGACCGCTACCAGGTCGCGCCCTACTACGGCGCGCTGATCGCCGTGATCGCCGGTGCGCTCGGCTCGACCGCCACCACCGTGCTGCCCCGCCCGGTCACCGCCACCGGCGACCCCGACGCGGTCGAGGCCACCGACATCCTCGCGCCGCTGCCGCACTCGTCCGCGCCGGGCGTCCCGGCCGCCCCGCCCGAGCCTCCGGTGACGAGCGGCGCCGCCGCGCCCGCGCACTGGAACTGGCCGGAGCCCGGCGGCTCGGCCACGGCGACGGCCGGCACCGATCTTCCCGCCGCCGGCCGGCCGGCCCTCGCGGATCTGCCCGCCGTCGATCAGCCGGCAGTTGCGGAACGGCCGGTGGGCGAGCGCTCGGCCGTCGCCGACACGGGCCACGGCCAGCCCATGCCGGGTCTACTGCCCCCGGGCCGCCGGACCTCGGCCATCGACGTCCTCGCCGCGGGCCGCCCCGACCCGGTCCCGGGCACGGGCACGGGCACGGGCACGGGCACGGGCACGGGCACGGGCACGGTCGAGGGTCCCGGCACGGGCACAGGCCACGCGGGCAGCACCGGCGAGGCGGCCACCACGGACCGTGCGACCGCTCTCGACCCGGCCGTCGCCGGTTCCGAACCCGCCGATGGAGCGTCCGGGCAGGCGACAGCCGCACCGACCGACAGCGGGGCCGTCTCCACCACGTCGGCCACCGGCTCCGGCTCCGCAGCCGGGACCGACGGTGCCGCACCGGAAGCGGCGGCGACCGCGCCCCGGGTGACCCGGCCGCGCCGCACCCGCGCCGGCCGGTCCGCCGAGCCGATCGACGGACCGGCGTCACGCGCCGACGGCATCACCGCACCTCGCCCCGCGGACGTCTCCTCCCCGAGCGCCGGTGCGGGCACCACCTCGAACGAGACGTCACCGGCCACCGCCGAGGGCCAGGTGCCCGGCCCGCGTACGGATGGCGGCGCACCCGCCGGACCGGTCGCGGCCGAGACGGACAGCGCCGTCCCCGCCGGACCAGCCACTACCGACGCGGGCAGCGCCACCCCGGCCGCGCCGCCGGCCGAAGCCACCGGCCGCTCCACCCGCTCCCGGCGTCCCCGCGCCTCGAAGGCCGGACCGCGCGCCACCGGCCCGGCCACTCCCGAGTCCGACCCGGCCGACGCCGCACCGACGACGGCGGGCGGGCAGGCCGAAGCGGTGCCGACGAAGACCAGCGCCCAGGACGGCTCGTCCGACGCCGCGCCGACGGCGACCGGCCGCCGGACCCGGCCGGCACCGGACGCCACCGACACCGCCCCGATCCCCCAGGCCGCGAACCCCGCCCGGAACGACGCGAGCGCCGTCTCGGCACCGGACCGCACGGACTCTGGCGCGCCTGACGGTTCCCTCGGCAGCCCGGCTCCCCGTGCCGACTCCAACGAGGTCGCGTCGCCGGGGCGTACCGGACGCAACTTCTTCTTCGACGACCCGGCGCCGGTCCCGTCGCCCCGGCCCCGGTTCCCGATGTTCGAGGACGTGACCGGGGCGCCCGGCGAGGTGCGCCCGGCCTGGCCGATCACCCCGGCGGGCCGCCCGCACCGCGCGACCACCGAACCGGACGCACCGGCTCGGGACGCCGCGGAGGCGAACGTCCCGGCCGAGCCGGCGCCGCGTCCCCGCCACCGGGGTCTGCCCGAGCCGGGCGCGAGCACCGGATGGGACGCGCTCGCCACGAACGCCCGCCCGGCAGGGCCGCTCACCCGGCCCGAGGCGGGGAAGCCTGTCGCCCGGCCCGCGACGACCGCCGCACCGGGCGAGGCGGGTGCCGCACTGCCGGACACCACCGCCGCACTGCGGGAGGCCACCGCCACGGAGACGGAGGCGGACTCCCGGCGCGGGCGGCACGCCGGACCGGACGACGCCGACGCGTCCGGCGGGAAGTCGAAGCCCCGGCGCGGCCTGTTCCGGCGCAACCGGGCCAAGGACGAGCCGGAGCCGGCCGAGCGTACGGCCGAGCCGACCACCGCTGCCGACGACGAGTACGTGGACTGGGTGGCCGGTCTCGCCTCGGACGACAACGCCGACGACGCCCGCTCGCTGCGGACCGGACGGCACCACCGCGACTGAACGACGGCCGGGGCGGACCGGGTCGAAACGGCCCGCCCCGGCCCCGCTCACGCCAGCGGCAGGTAGACCCGCGATCCGGAGGCGACGAACTCCTCGGACTTGCCGCGCATGCCCCGCGCCGCGTAGTCCTTCAGCTCCTGGGTGATCTTCATGGAGCAGAACTTCGGCCCGCACATCGAGCAGAAGTGCGCCGTCTTCGCGGGCTCGGCGGGCAGCGTCGCGTCGTGGTACGCCCGCGCGGTCTCCGGGTCGAGCGCCAGGTTGAACTGGTCTTCCCAGCGGAACTCGAACCGGGCCTTCGACAGCGCGTCGTCCCACGCCTGCGCGCCCGGGTGCCCCTTGGCCAGGTCGGCCGCATGCGCCGCGATCTTGTACGCGATCACGCCCGCCTTCACGTCGTCGCGGTCGGGCAGCCCGAGGTGCTCCTTCGGGGTGACGTAGCAGAGCATCGCGGTGCCGAACATGCCGATCATCGCCGCGCCGATCGCGGAGGTGATGTGGTCGTACGCGGGCGCGACGTCGGTGGTCAGCGGCCCGAGCGTGTAGAACGGCGCCTCGTGGCACCACTCCTGCTGGAGGTCCACGTTCTCCTTGATCTTGTGCATCGGCACGTGCCCGGGGCCCTCGATCATCACCTGCACGTCGTACTCCCAGGCGATCTTCGTCAGCTCACCGAGCGTGCGCAGCTCGGCGAACTGCGCCTCGTCGTTGGCATCCGCGATGGAACCGGGGCGCAGGCCGTCACCGAGGGAGAACGTCACGTCGTACTTCGCGAGCAGCGAACACAGCTCCCGGAAGTTCGTGTAGAGGAAGTTCTCCTCGTGGTGTGCCAGGCACCAGGCCGCCATGATCGAGCCGCCCCGGGACACGATCCCGGTGACCCGGTCCACCGCCAGCGGCACGTACGGCAGCAGCACCCCGGCGTGCACGGTCATGTAGTCGACGCCCTGCTCCGCCTGCTCGATGACCGTCTCCCGGAACACCTCCCAGCTCAGCTTCACCGGGTCGCCGCCGACCTTCTCCAGCGCCTGGTAGATCGGCACCGTGCCGATCGGCACCGGAGCGTTCCGCACGATCGCCTCGCGGGTCTCGTGGATGCGCTTGCCGGTGGACAGGTCCATCACGGTGTCCGCGCCCCACCGGGTGGCCCAGGTCAGCTTCTCCACCTCCTCGGCCACCGACGAGGTGACGGCCGAGGTGCCGATGTTGGCGTTGACCTTCACCAGGAACGCCTTGCCGATGACGGCCGGCTCGCACTCCGGGTGGTTCACGTTCAGCGGCAGCACGGCCCGGCCGGCCGCGATCTCGTCCCGCACGAACTCCGGCGACACCGACTCGCGGATCGCCACGAACTCCATCTCCGGCGTGACGATTCCGGCCCGGGCGTACGCGAGCTGGGTCGGACGGGTTCCGGCCAGCGGCGTGCCGGCACCGCGCACCGGAGCCACGTCGCCGCGCTCGGCGATCCACGGCCCGCGCAGTGCGGGCAGCCCCACCTCCGGGTCGGAGCCGGGACCGGAGGTGTCGTAGAGCCGTACCGGCGGGTTGTCCCCGGTCAGCGGCACCTCGGCGAACGGCACCCGGATGTCCGGGCGTGACCCTTCCACGTACACCTTGCGACGTGCCTGCATGACAGCCTCCCTGTCGCTCATGCGGACCAGCCGAAGTGGTCCAGCGGGCCGCGTCCCGCGCCCAGCTCCCAGGTCCGCGCGCCGGTCAGCGCGCGGGTGACGTACTCCTTGGCGGCGGCCACCGCGACCGGCACCGCGTCGCCCGTGGCGAGCCGGACCGCGACGGCGGCCGAGAACGAACAGCCGGTGCCGTGGTTGTGCCGGGTGTCCACCCGGGGCGCGCGCAGCAGGCGGGTCGTCCCGCCGCCGGCGAGCACGTCCACCGACTCGCCGTCGGCGTCCACGTCGCCGCCGGTCACCACCACGAACGCCGGTCCGCGCGCCGCCAGCGCCTCGGCCGCCGCGACCATCTCCTCGACGGTGCCCACCGGGCCTCCGGTGAGGGCCGCGGCCTCCGCGCAGTTCGGTGTCGCCACTTCCGCGTACGGCAGCAGCCGCTCGACCGCCTCCACCACGCCGAGCCGGTGCCCGCTCGTGGCGACCAGCACCGGGTCGACGACCAGGTGCGGCAGGCGCCCGGCCCCTGCCGCCTCGGCCACCGCATCGGCGACCGCCGGGGTGCCGAGCATCCCGGTCTTCACGGCGCGCACGTCGAAGTCGCCGAGCACGCTGTCCATCTGGTCGCGCACCGATTGCGGCGGCAGCGGCAGGACGGCGTCCACGCCCCTGGTGCTCTGCGCGGTGACTGCGGTGAGGACTGTCGTGCCGTACGCCCCGAGCGCGGCGAACGTCTTGAGGTCGGCCTGGATGCCCGCTCCCGCTCCGGAGTCGGAGCCGGCGATGCTCAGAACTGTTTTCGGCGTCACTTGTCTTCTCCGGTGGTTGCGGTTCAGGGCTGCGGCCGACCGTGCCCACTCCGGGCGGTCAGGCTTGATCCCTCCGTGGTCACGGTCGGCCGCAGCCCTTCTCGTGTGGGCCTTCGTCGGATCGCGCGGGGTGGGTGCGCGCCACACGGGTGGCCGCCTCCTGGAAGGCTCTGCCAAGCGTGGTGGCGGTTTCGGTGGAGTCGTTGGCGCGCATGACGGCTCCCAGGACTGCTACTCCTGTTGCGCCCGCTTCAACGCAGGCCGCTACCTGAGCTGCCGTTTCGATGCCGCCGAGGGCGAGCACCGGGACCGGGCTGGCTTTCACCAGCTCGCTCAATCCGTCCGGTCGCAACGCCGGGCCGTAGCCGGGCTTTGTCTGTGTCGCGTAGACCGGGGACAGCGTCGCGTAGTGCTCGGTGGTGAGCCGGGCCAGCTCGGCGGTGTCGTGGCAGGAGCGGCCGACGAGTCCGACGGCGGGCGGCGGGTACGGGCCGGCCGCGGGCAGGTGCACCGCGTCCCCGTCGAGCGGGTCCGGTCCAGCGACGACGAGCGTGCCGCCTGCCTCGGCGAGGATCGCGCGCAGGTCGACGGCGAGCGCGAGGCGTTCGGCGCGGGGCAGGTCCTTCTCCCGCAGCACCACCCACCGCACTCCCCCGCCGACGGCACCAGCGACCACGTCGACGAGCGGTCCCCGAGCGACCCGTCGATCGGTGAGCACGACGACCCCGGTCGGACCGGCGTAGATCTTGTTACGCGGCCGTCCCTCCACGGGCGCCTCCGTACCAGGATCCGCAGCGCGTACGGCGGTCACAGGTCGGGCCGTCCCTCGTCGGGGGTGGACGGCAAGGCGTGGAAGCGGCGGGTGATGCGGCCCGCGCCGTACGCCAGGCGGCCGGCCTCGACCGCGTAGCGCATCGCCGTGGCCATCGCCACCGGGTCGGCGGCCCGGGTCACGGCGCTCGCCAGCAGCACCGCGTCGCAGCCCAGCTCCATCGCCAGCGCGGCGTCGGAGGCGGTGCCGATGCCCGCGTCCAGCACCACCGGCACGTCCACGGCCGCGCGGATCAGCCGGATGTGGTGCGGGTTGCCGATGCCCAGCCCGGAACCGATCGGCGACCCGGCCGGCATCACCGCCGCGCAGCCCACGTCGGCCAGCCGCCGCGCCAGCACCGGATCGTCCGAGGTGTACGGCAGCACTGTGAACCCGTCGGCCACCAGTTCCTCGACGGCGCGCAGCAGCTCCACCCCGTCGGGCAGGAGCGTGCGCTCGTCGCCGATCACCTCCAGCTTCACCCAGTCGGTGTCGAACGCCTCCCGGGCCAGGTGCGCCGTCTTCACCGCCTCCACCGCGGTACGGCAGCCGGCCGTGTTCGGCAGCAGCCGTACACCGCACCGCTCCACCAGGTCGAGCAGGCCGCCCGACCCGCCGGGTGTGGTGTCCACCCGGCGCAGCGCCAACGTCACCAGCTCGGTGCCGGAAGCGCGGATCGCCTGCTCCAGCACGTGCAGGTTGGCCGCGCCGCCGGTGCCGAGGACGAGCCGGGAGCCGAACGCGACCCCGCCGATCTCCAGCGTGGACATGCCGTTCACCCGCCCTGGGTGGCGCTGAGCACCTCGACGCGGTCGCCGTCGCGCAGGACGCTCGCCGACCAGCCGCCGCGCGGCACCACCTCGCCGTTCACCGCTACGGCGAGCCCGCGCTCCCGGTCGGTGACGGTGCGGACCACCTCGGCGACGGTGACGCCCTCGGGCAGCGTCCGGCCGGTGCCGTTGACGATCAGTTCCACGTGCGCTCCTTCCCGAAGCGGTCCGGGGTGAAGGGGGCGAGCGCGGGATCCGGCTCGCCGGTGACGATCAGCTCGGTGACCAGGTCGGCGGTGACCGGGGTGAGCACGATGCCGTGCCGGTGGTGCCCGGTCGCCGCGAGCACGCCCGGCTGCCCGGGCAGCGGCCCGATGATCGGCGCGTTGTCCGGCGTACCCGGACGCAGCCCGGCGACTGCCTCCACCACTTCGTACTCGACGAGTTCCGGCACCAGTTCGGCGGCGGCGCGCAGCAGTGTCAGCACGCCACCGGCGGTGACAGCGGTGTCCGCGCGCTCCTCGACCGTCGCCCCGACCACGACCTCTCCGCTGTCCCGGGGCACCAGGTAGACCGACTCGCTGTCCGCGTACCCCCGGATCACGTGCCGGAAGCCCGGCGGACCGCCACCCGGCGCGCGCAGCCGCAGCACCTGGCCCTTGACCGGCCGGACCGGCAGGCCGGTCAGCGCCGCCGCGCCGCATCCGGCCGCGACCACAGTGATCCTTGCGTCCACCTCGGACAGCGCGCCGACGCGGGCCGGACGCAGCTCCACCCCGGCGCGCTCGGCGGCCGTGCGCAGCGCGACGACCAGCCGCCGCGGGTCGACCTGGTGGTCGCCGGGCGCGACAGCGCCGCCGCGCACGCGCGGCGCCAGCGCCGGCTCGCGGTCGCGCAGCTCCGAGGGGCGCAGCGGCGTGATCGGCAGTCTCAAACCCCGTTGGTACGACCACAGCCGCCCCGCCTCGGCCAGGTCGTCGGCGGTGAGCCCGACGACGAGCGTGCCCTCGGTGCGGTAGCCGAGGTCGACGCCGCTCGCCCCGGCCAGCTCGGCGGCGAAACCGGGCCAACGCGCGGCGGACTCGACGAGGAGCGCGGTCAGTTCGTGCTCACCGAAGTACGCCTCGGCGACCGGCGACAGCATCCCGGCGGCCACCGACGACGCACCCGACCCGGGCCGGTCGTCGTGCACGACCACGCGCAGTCCGCGCTGCGCGCACCGCCACGCGATCGCGAGTCCCACCGGCCCGGCGCCCACCACCGCCACGTCGGCCGGGCTCATCGCGTCAGCGCCCGCAGCAGTTCGGCGGTGGCGTGCGCGGGATCGGCGGCCAGGCTGAGCGCGCCGACCACCGCCACCCCGTACGCCCCGGCCGCCCGCAACGCCGGCACGCTCGCGGCGGTCACCCCGCCGATCGCGATCACCGGCACGCTCACCGCCTCGGCGACCGCGCGTACCCCGTCGGGGCCGATCGGGTCCGGCAGGCCGGACTTGGTGGTGGTGGCGTGGCACGGGCCCACGCCCAGGTAGCTCGCGCCCGCGTCCACCGCCGCGCGGGCGCCTACCGGCTCCCGGGCGGTCGCGCCGAGCACCGCGTCCGGGCCGAGTACCCGGCGGGCGGCTGCGACCGGCAGGTCGTCCGCGCCGACGTGGCCCCCGGCGGCGTCCACCGCGAGCGCCACGTGCAGCCGGTCGTTGACCAGGCACCGCGCTCCGTACGGCCGGCACGCCTCGGTCACCCGGCACGCCAGCTCGTACGCCTCCCGGTCGGTGGCGTCGTCCTCCACGCGCACCTGCACGACGAGGTCGGCGCGCGCGACGGGCAGGGCGGCACGCAGCACGGCGAGCGGGTCACGCCCCGGCCGGGTGTCGGTGATGAGATGCAGTCGTCCCAGGGACAGCACGGCAACGCTCCTCCCTGCGCCGGCATTACCCGGATCAGGTTCGACGGTCGGGGGCTCCCAGCCCCCCTCTCAGCCCGGTCCGCACCGGGCTCCCGTGGGTCACTTGCGGCCTACCGTACGACGCCTCCCGCCCGTACGGAAGCCCGGGTGAGGTTTTTCCCAGGAACCAGCCGTCCGCCGGATCGGGGCAGCGGGTGACCGTCCCGTCACGACACGCTGCCGGGATGGCCGTTCCCGCCCGCGTTCCGCGCCGCCTGGCGATCGTGCCGTTCCGGGGCGGCAGTGTCGTCTCCGAAGGGCTGCTCACCTGGACGATGCTGCGCGGGCCGGCGTGGATCCGCCTGCTGCCGGACGTGTACGTGCACCGGGACGGATACCGCGCCGACGACCACCGGATGTGGTGCGAGGCGGTGACGTTGCGTCTGCCGCCGGATGCCGTGCTTGCCGGGCGCAGCGCCGCCTGGGTGTACGGCGTGGACGTGCTCACCCGCGACGCGCCGGTCACAGTGGTGCTGCCGCCTGCTGCTCGACTGCGACCGCACCCACGGTTGCGGGTGGTCCGGTCGCCGATGGCGGCGCGGGACCGCACCCTCGTCGGCGGGCTACCGGTCACCACCCCGCTGCGTACCGCGTTCGACCTGGGCCGCCACGGCACCCGCGTCGAGGCGTTGGTCGCCGTCGACGCGCTGCTGCGTCGCCGGGTCGTGATGCTGCCCGCCCTGCGGGCCTACGCCGCCGACCGGCCGGGTTGGCCGGGTGCTCCGCTGCTGCGCGAGGTACTGGCGGTGGCCGAGCCGCTGAGCGAGTCCCCGATGGAGACACGGTTGCGGCTGCTCCTGCTCGACGCCGGCCTCGGCCCGCTCGTCGCACAGCACGAGGTACGCACCGGCGGACGCTTCGTGGCTCGGGTGGACCTGGCCTGGCCGGCTCTCCGCCTCGCGGTCGAGTACGACGGTGACCACCACCGGGAGCGGGCGCACTTCCGGCGGGACGTGGCGCGCCTGAACGCGCTCCGCGCGGCCGGGTGGGTCGTGCTCCGGTTCACCGCCGACGACGTGCTACGCCGCCCCGACGCCACAGTGGCCCTGGTGCGCCAGGCCCTGGCAGAACGTCGCGCCATCGAGACGAACCACTGATCCGTGCCCGCAGCCCCGGCCCGCCACCCGCCGCCCGCAGACACCCATGGCGTTCCACTCATCGTCAGAATCAGCCGCGAGTGGAACACCATGGGTGTCTCAAGGCCCTCTTGACACCCATGGTGTTCCACTCGTCGTGAGCGCTGCCTCTGGGGGGAGGGGATTGGGTGCCCGAGGTAAGGGCGGGCCGTCGGTGGCGGGGACGGTCAGAGGATGGCGTCCAAGGCGTCGAGGTCCTCGTCGCTGGGCTGCCACGTCCCGGCTTCGGCGTTCGCCTTCACCTGCTCGGGGGTCGTCGCGCCGGCGATCACGGAGGTCACGGCGGGACGGGCGGCCAGGCCGCCGATGGCCACCTGGAGCATGGTGATGCCGCGCTCGGCCGCGTACGCCTCGATCGCCTCGATGACGTCCCAGCGCGCGGCGGCCAGCCGCTCGGCGTACCGGCCGCCACCGGCCAGTCGGCTGCCAGCCGGGGGTGCCTCACCGCGCTTGTACTTGCCGGTGAGCAGCCCGTTGGCGAGCGGGAAGAACGGCAGCATGCCGAGGCCGAACCGCTCGCAGGCGGGGATCACCTCGTCCTCCACCCCGCGTTCCACAAGCGAGTAGTGGTTCTGCGCGGAGATGAACCGGGTACGCCCCTGCGACGACGCGGTCCAGTCGGCGTCGGCGATCTGCCAGCCGGCGAAGTTGGAGTTGCCCAGGTAGCGCACCTTGCCGGCGGTCACCAGGTCGTCCAGCGCGGCGAGCGTCTCGTCGATCGGGGTGCCCGGGTCGGGCTCGTGCATCTGGTACAGGTCGATGTGGTCGGTGCCGAGCCGGCGCAGCGACGCCTCGACCGCGCGGGCGATGTAGCGGCGGGCGCCCCGGGCGCTGTGGTCCGGCCCGTTCGCGCCGTGCATGTCCATGCCGAACTTGGTGGCCACCACCACGTCGTCGCGGCGGCCCTTGAGCGCCTGGCCGAGCAGTTCCTCGGAGGCGCCCTGCGGCTCGCCGTAGATGTCGGCGGTGTCGAAGAAGTTGATCCCGGCGTCGAGCGCGGCGTCCACCACCGCCCGGGTGCCGTCGCTGTCGAGTTTGCGGCCGAAGTTGTTGCAGCCGATACCGACCACTGACACCACGAGCCCGGAGTCGCCCAGCCGGCGATAGGTCATCTCACTCACGAGATCCACCCTATGCCCGCTGCCCGGGTGTCATCCGGGCAGCGGCAGCACCTCGGCGGCCAGCGTCCGGGCGGCGGCGATCGTCGCCGCCAGCTCGGACGGGGTACGCCCCACCGCGCCCAGCAGTTCCTGCGCCCGCTCGGCGAAGTCCGGCGGCGCACCAGGCAGGCGTCCGGCGGACGTGATCATGCCCTTCTCGTTGACCAGCCACCGTCCGGCCCGGCCGTGCAGCGCGTGGACCAGCACGCCGACCACCCGGAACAGGCAGCCCGCCACGTAGCCGGCGTCGCCTCCGGCCGCGCCCTTCGCCGCGCCGTCGAGCAGCAGCCCGGTCTCCCAGCCGCCGGCGACCAGCGCGGCGCCGAGCGCGGGCGGGTAGTCGACGGTCTCGGCCCGCAGCGCGGTCAGCTCGCCGCTCGGGTCGCCGAGCACCCGTCCGAGCGCCACCTCCCCGGCGTACGCGTGCGAGTAGAAGCCGAGCGGGTGCCCGGCCTGCACCTCGACCGTGTAGCGGCCGGCCCGGCAGTCCGCCCAGACCCGGTGCACCCGGTCCAGGTCGCGGTAGATCCAGTCCACCGCGACGCCGCCGACACGCAGCCAGCCGCCACCGTCGACCCACGGTCCCCAGCCGCCCGGAGCGGTGAGGTCCACCGGCCCGTCGGCGATCGAGGCGGCCACCGCGCGCAGCCCGGCCAGGTCGGGCGTACCCCGGTAGTAGAGGCCCAGGTCCCAGTCGGAGTCGGGCCGGTGGTCGCCGCGGGCGCGGCTGCCGCCGAGCGCCACCGCGACCACGCCGTCCACCGCGCACAGCCGGTCGGCCAGCTCCCGGTCAATCACCCCACGTCCCAGACCGGCTCCGGCGTCTCCACCACGTCGCCGTCGCCCCGGAACAGCACGAACCGGTCGAAGGTACGGGTGAACCACCTGTCGTGTGTCACAGCGACCACTGTCCCCTCGAACGCGGTCAGCCCGGCCTCCAGTGCCTCGGCCGAGGCCAGGTCGAGGTTGTCCGTGGGCTCGTCGAGCAGCAGCAGCGTCGCCCCGGACAGCTCCAGCAGCAGCACCAGGAAGCGGGCCTGCTGCCCGCCGGAGAGCGTGCCGAACCGCTGGTCGCCCTGGCCGGCGAGCTCGTACCGGGACAGCGCCGCCATGGCCGCGTGCCGGTCCATGCCGGCCCGGTGGTCGTCGCCGCGCCACAGCACCTCGACGAGCGTCTTGGCCATCAGCTCCGGCCGGTCGTGGGTCTGCGAGAAGTGCCCGGGCCGGACCCGCGCGCCGAGCCGCACCACGCCGCCGTGGGCGACCGGTGCGAGCGCGCCGGCACCGTCGACGGGGGTGTTTCCCGGCTCCGGGTCGGTGCCGCCGCGGGCCAGCAGGCGCAGGAAGTGCGACTTGCCGGTGCCGTTCGCGCCGAGCACCGCGACCCGGTCGCCGTACCAGAGTTCCAGGTCGAACGGGTACGTCAGGCCGTCCAGCTCCAGCTGCTCGGCGATGACCGCGCGCTTGCCGGTCCGCCCGCCGGTCAGGCGCATCCGGATGTCCTGGTCCTTCGGGGGTACGGGCGGCGGCCCGGCCTCCTCGAACTTGCGCAACCGGGTCTGCGCGGCCTGGTAGCGGGAGGCCATCCCGTCGTTGTACGCGGCCTTCTGCTTGTACATCAGCATCAGCTCGCGCAGCTTCTGGTGTTCCTCGTCCCAGCGTTTGCGCAGCTCGTCGAGGCGGGCGTGCCGGGCCACCCGGGCGTCGTGCCAGCTCGCGAAGCCGCCCGGGTGCACCCACGCGCTGCCGCCCTCCACCGCGACGACGCGGTCGGCGGTCTGCGCCAGCAGTTCCCGGTCGTGCGAGACGTAGAGCACCGACTTGCCCGACTCGCGCAGACGCGCCTCCAGCCAGCGTTTGCCGGGTACGTCGAGGAAGTTGTCCGGCTCGTCGAGCAGCAGCACCTCGTCCGGGCCGCGCAGCAGCAGTTCCAGCGCGAAGCGTTTCTGCTGGCCGCCGGAGAGCGTGCGCACGGGCCGTTCCCGGGCGCTGTCCCACGGCAGGTCCAGCACGATGGTGGCGACGGTGTCGAAGAGGACCTCCGCGTCGTACCCGCCGGTCTCGCCCCAGGCGGCGAGCGCCTCGGCGTACGCGAGCTGGGTCTTCGCGGCGGCGGAGCTGTACTTGCCGCGAACCTCGGCCGCCCGCATGGCCGCCTCGGTCTCGGCGAGCCGCCGCCCGGCGTCGCGCAGTGCCGGCGGCGCCAGCGACAGGGCCAGGTCGGCGAGCGTGGACTCGTCGCCGATCATGCCGATGAACTGCCGCATGACGCCCAGCCCGCCGGAGCGGGCGATCGCGCCGGTCTTCACCGGCAGGTCACCGGCGACCATCCGCAGCAGCGTGGTCTTGCCGGCGCCGTTCGGGCCGACCAGCGCCACCTTGGCACCCTCACCGACCCGGAACGAGACGTCACTGAACAGCTCACGCCCGTCCGGGAGGATGTGCCCCACTCCTGCCACGTCCACGTATCCCACGCGGGCATCCTGCCCGAGCCGGGTCGGTGGACGACACCGGATTACCGGGTGACCCGCAGCACCCGGTAGCCCTTCTGGCTGGCGTGCCGCTCGACGGACCAGCCCTGCTCGACCAGCCAGCGGTGCAGCGAGTCGCCGCCGAGGTGCCGGGCGACGACCAGCCAGGCCACGCCGTCCGGGGCGAGGCGGGGCAGCCAGCGCAGCAGCAGGGCGTGCAGTTCCGGCTTGCCGATGTGGATCGGCGGGTTGGACCAGATCTGGGTGAAGGTGACGTCGTCCGGCAGTTCGTCCGGCGCGACGGCGCGTACCCGGTCGGCGGCGCCGATCCTTACCGCGTTGTCGGTGGTGAGGGCGCGGGCGCGCTCGTTGACGTCCACGGCCCAGACGGTGGCTTTCGGCGCGACGGTGGCGAGGACGCAGGTGATCGGGCCGAAGCCGCAGCCGATGTCGAGCAGCGCGCCGGTGACGTCGGCGGCCGGCAGGTCGGCCTTGCGCAGCAGCACGGCGGTGCCCGGGTCGAGCCGGTCGGCGGAGAAGACGCCACCGGCCGAGCCGAGTGTGTAGTCGCGCCCGGCGACGGTGAACTCGACCTCGCGCGGGCGGGCCGGGGCCGAGGGTTCAGCGGTGAAGTAGTGGTCGCCGGTCACGCAGGCATTCTCGCACCGGGCCGGGGCGGTTCCGGCGACGGTGTCACCGGCGGAGCCGGACGCCACTCCGCCAGAATTTCCCGATATTACCCCTGAAAGGGACAATCAGTCCTACTCTATGCCACATGGTGTACCGGTACGAGTCCGATGAGGACGCCTTCCTGGAGTACCCGAATCCCGGGTCGGCCCCGAACGGGCCCGCAGCCACGACGCCGCCGCCCGCGGGTCCGTCACGCTCCCGGTTCCCCACGCCGTCGCTGCCCCCGCCGCCGCGCCCGCAACCGGCGCTGCCGCCGGCCGGCACGGCCGAGCAGGCCATCCCCGACGGGCAGGCGGTGGCAGACGACGCCCGCGCACCCGTTCCGGCACCACCGGCCCCGGCGCCGGCACCCGGACGGCCCGCGCCACCACGGGAGCCCTCCCCGGTGCCGCAGCCCGCGCCGCCCATGCCCGCGCCCGTACCGGCGGCGGTGGACCGGCCGACGGTGCCGATCCCGGCCAGCCCCACCGCCCGCGCCGCCGACGTCTCCGAGCTGCCCCGGACCCGGCGCGCCGAACGCCGCGGCGGCGGCCGGTTCTGGCAGACGCTCGTCGGCGGCGCCGCCGTCCTGCTGCTGCTCTCGCTCACCGGGCTCGCCGTCGCGGCTCTGCTCGACGAACGCACCGCCACGCCCCCGGCTGGCCAGCCGACCCCGCAGCCGACCGAGTCCAGCACCCCGTCCGGCGGCACCGACCTGGACTCCCGGGACACCGACCAGGCGTCACTCACCGCCAAGGAGGTCTTCCCGACAAAGGATCTGGTGGTCACCGACGGGAAGCCCGCATACCGGGTGCTGAAGACCCAGGCCAGCCCGAAGTGCCAGGTAGCGGCCACCGGCGAGATCGCCGACCTGCTGGTCCGGCTCGGCTGCAACCAGGTCGTGCGGGGCACGCTCCGCTCCCCCGACGGCGACCACCTGATCACCGCCGGTCTGTTCAACCTCACCGACGTGGCCACCGCCCAGCGGGTACGCGACCGCATCCGGCCGCTGCTCGACGCGCGCCAGGGACGGTTCCGTGGCATGGCGGCCGGCGACGACACCGAGGCGGTGGAACGGGCCGCGGCCCGGGTCGCCTGGCAGGTACGCGGACACTACGTCGCCTACTGCCTGGTCACCCGCGCCGACGGGGAACGTATCCCGAGCGACGACGCGACCGCCCGCGAGATCATGTTCGACATGGTCGAGCTGCACCTCAACCGGAGTGTGCTGGACCGTCGCGCGGCGGCCGGCACGGCCGGGCAGCCCGACGCCGAATCGGCCGGGGACAGCGCCGGTCAGCGGGGCACGGACTGAGCCGGGCTCAGCCCTCGGCCACCGGCACCCGCAACCGGCGGGTCGCCTCGGCCCGGCGGGCGTACTCGGCCGGGTCGGCCGGGTAGCCCACAGCGACCAGGGCGAGGCCGTGCGCCGGCGCCACTGTCACCTCGCTGGAGCGCTCACGCCGGGTCAGCAGGCCGGCCGGCCACTGGACCGGCCGCCGCCCGTCGCCGGCCACCAGCATCGCCCCGACCAGGCTGCGTACCATGTTCTGGCAGAACGCGTCGGCCTGCACGGTGGCGACAAGGATCCCGTCCGGGTCGCGCCGCCAGTCCAGCCGGGTCACCTCGCGCAGCGTGGTGGCGTTCTCCTTGCGCCGGCAGTACGCGGCGAAGTCGTGCTCGCCCACCAGCCCGGCGGCGGCGGCGTTCAGGGCCGCCAGGTCCAACGGCTTGGGCCAGGCCAGGGTGTCCCGGCGGCGTAGCGGCTCGGCACCCCACCGGGCGTCGGTGACCCGGTACTCGTAGCGCCGAAACGTGGCCGAGAACCGGGCGTCGAAGTCGGCGGGCACCTCGGTCATCGCGCGTACCCGGGCATCTGGCGGCAGGAGCCGGGCCAGCCGGCGCAGCAGCCGGCCCTCGTGCTCCCGCCACACGGGAGTCGGCAGGTCGAGGTGGCAGACCTGCCCGGTGGCGTGCACCCCGGCGTCGGTACGCCCGGCCACCGTCAGGCCGGTCGCCGTGCCCGCGCCGAGCACCAGGTCCAGCGTCTGCATGAGTACGCCGGCCACTGTGCGCCGGGTCGGCTGGGGCGCCCAGCCGGAGAAGTCGGTGCCGTCGTACGAGACGTCCAGCCGCAGCCGGGTCCGCTCGTCCACCTCGTACCTCCTGTCGACGGCGACGGGCCCGGCACCCCCGAGGGGATGCCGGGCCCGGTCGAGCCTGATGTCAGGCCTTGTCGTTCTCGGTGGCCTCGTCGCTGTCCTCACGGGCGGCGGCGGTGTCACCCGACGCGGAGACCGGCGCCTCGGCGTCCTGGTCACCGGCGCTGGAGCGCGGGGTCTCCTCGGCCGGGGCCAGGGCCTCGACCTTGTCCTGCTGCGCGGCCTTGCGGGCGGCGGTCTTCTTGTTCGCCTTCGGCTCGGCGACCTGAAGCTCCTCCACCAGCTCGATGATCGCCATCGGAGCGGCGTCACCCTTGCGCGGACCGGTCTTCACGATCCGGGTGTAGCCACCGTTGCGGTTGGCGTACCGGGGCGCGATCTGGTCGAACAGGGCGTAGACCACGTCCTTGTCCTTGACGACGCCCAGCACGCGGCGGCGCGAGGCGAGGTCGCCGCGCTTGGCCTTGGTGATGAGCTGCTCGGCCAGCGGACGCAGCCGCCGGGCCTTCGTCTCGGTGGTCTGGATCTTGCCGTGCTGGAACAGCGCAGTGGCCAGGTTGGCCAGCATCAGCCGCTCGTGCGCGGGGCTGCCGCCGAGGCGGGGGCCCTTGGTGGGCGTGGGCATGCTTGGTGCTCCTCAGGTGTGGCGGCAGCGCGGACTAGAGCTGCTCGGTCTCGCGGTAGTCGTCGGTGTCGTAGTCCGCCTCGCCGAAGGCGTCCACGACGTGCGCCGGGTCGAAGTTCGGAGCCGAGTCCTTCAGCCCCAGGCCCATCCCGGCGAGCTTCATCTTGACCTCGTCGATCGACTTCTGACCGAAGTTGCGGATGTCGAGGAGGTCGGCCTCGGTACGCCCGATGAGCTCACCAACGGAGTTGATGCCCTCGCGCTTGAGGCAGTTGTAGGAGCGGACGGTGAGGTCCAGCTCCTCGATCGGCAGGGCCAGGTCCGCCGCCAGCTGGGCGTCCTGCGGCGACGGCCCGATGTCGATGCCCTCGGCGGTCTCGTCCAGCTCCCGGGCCAGCCCGAACAGCTCCACCAGCGTCGAGCCGGCCGAGGCCAGCGCAGTACGCGGGCCCATCGACGGCTTGGTCTCGACGTCGATGATGAGCCGGTCGAAGTCGGTCCGCTGCTCGACGCGGGTCGCCTCGACCCGGTACGTCACCTTGAGCACCGGCGAGTAGATCGAGTCGACCGGGATCCGGCCGATCTCGGCGCCCGCCTGCTTGTTCTGCGCCGCCGTGACGTAGCCGCGACCCCGCTCGACGGTCAGCTCCATGTCGAGCCGGCCCTTGCCGTTGAGGGTGGCGAGCTTCAGGTCCGGGTTGTGCACCGAGACACCGGCCGGGGGCTGGATGTCACCGGCGGTCACGTCGCCCGGGCCCTGCTTGCGCAGGTACATGCTGACCGGCTCGTCGTGCTCGGAGCTGACGCACAGCTCCTTGATGTTCATGACGAGCTCGACCACGTCCTCCTTGACACCGGGGATCGTGGTGAACTCGTGCAGCACACCGTCGATCTTGATCGAGGTGACCGCCGCACCCGGGATCGAGGACAGCAGCGTACGCCGGAGCGAGTTGCCCAGCGTGTAGCCGAAGCCGGGCTCCAGCGGCTCGATGGTGAACCGGGAGCGGGTCTCGTTGATCGACTCTTCGGAGAGAGACGGTCGCTGGCTGATGAGCATCTTTTCTCTTCTCTTCCGGGGCGCCCGCTATTTGACGCCCACGACACAACTGTTCCGGTGGCCCGCCCCGGAGGACGGGCCACCGCAACGAGCCCTTACTTGGAGTAGAGCTCGACGATCAGCTGCTCCTGGACCTGGGTGTCGATCACCTGGCGGGCCGGGAGCGAGTGCACGAGGATCTTCAGCTGGCTCGGGATCGCCTCCAGCCACGCCGGAACGGTCCGCGAGCCGGCCTCACCCTGCGCCACGAGGAACGGGGTGAGCTCCTTGCTCTTGGCACGCACCTCGACGATGTCGTGCTCCTTGACGCGGTACGACGGGATGTCGACCTTCTTGCCGTTCACCGTGAAGTGGCCGTGCTTGACCAGCTGACGGGCCATGTCCCGGGACTTGGCGTAGCCGGCCCGGTAGACCACGTTGTCCAGCCGCGACTCGAGGATCTGCAGCAGGACCTCACCGGTCTTGGCTTCCTTGCTCACGGCCTCTTCGTAGTAGCCGCGGAACTGCTTCTCCAGCACGCCGTAGACACGACGGGCCTTCTGCTTCTCACGGAGCTGGAGCAGGTACTCCGTCTCCTTCGTGCGGCCGCGGCCGTGCTGCCCGGGCGGGAACGGCCGGGACTCGAACGGGCACTTCGGACCATCGCACTTGCTGCCCTTGAGGAACAGCTTCATCTTCTCCCGCCGGCAACGGCGGCAGTCAGCACCGGTGTAACGAGCCATCTCTCTCTAACCTCTCAGACCCGGCGACGCTTCGGCGGACGGCACCCGTTGTGCGGCTGCGGCGTGACGTCGGAGATCTGCCCGACCTCGAGGCCGACGGCCTGCAGCGAACGGATGGCGGTCTCCCGGCCGGAGCCGGGGCCCTTGACGAACACGTCGACCTTGCGCATGCCGTGCTCCATCGCGCGGCGCGCGGCGGCCTCGGCGGCGAGCTGCGCGGCGAACGGAGTCGACTTGCGGGAGCCCTTGAAGCCGACCTGGCCGGAGGAGGCCCAGGAGATGACCGCACCGGTCGGGTCCGTGATGGACACGATGGTGTTGTTGAAGGTGCTCTTGATGTGCGCCTGCCCGTGGGCGACGTTCTTGCGTTCCTTGCGCCGGACCTTCTTGACGGCGGCTCCGGCACGAGCCTTCGGTGGCATAAGTCTGTGCGCTCCTAGTTACTTCTTGCCGGGCTTCTTCTTGCCGGCCACGGTCCGCTTCGGGCCCTTCCGGGTCCGCGCGTTGGTCTTGGTGCGCTGGCCACGCACGGGCAGACCGCGGCGGTGCCGGATACCGGCGTAGCAGCCGATCTCGACCTTGCGGCGGATGTCAGCGGCGACCTCGCGGCGCAGGTCGCCTTCAACCTTGTAGTTGCCCTCGATGTGGTTCCGGAGCTCGACGAGCTCCTCGTCCGTGAGGTCCCGAACGCGCTTGTCCGGCGAGATGCCGGTCGCGGCGAGCGTCTCCAGGGCGCGGGTGCGACCGACCCCGAAGATGTAGGTGAGCGCGATCTCCATCCGCTTCTCGCGGGGGAGATCCACGCCGACTAGACGTGCCATGTGCGGGCGTACTCCTCGTGATGTTGTGGCGGAGGTGTGGACCCGTCCCACCCCGCTACCGGCCGTCCCTGTCCTTCCGGCGTCAAGAACGCCGGCGACCGGGATCGGTCGCTGCCCGAGCGGGCCCCGGCCTCCGACCGGGGGTCAACCACGAGGGGTACGCGCTGCGCACCCGACCGCGGCTGAGACGAGCTGGTGATGTGTGGGGCGTCAGCCCTGGCGCTGCTTGTGGCGCGGGTCGGTGCAGATGACCATGACCCGGCCGTGCCGGCGGATCACCCGGCACTTGTTGCAGATCCTCTTGACGCTCGGCTTGACCTTCACGGTTGCCTTACTTCCCATCTGGCCCGGAGCCGCGGCGGTGCGCGATCCGGACGTCGAAGACGGACACGGGTCTCCCGGCCGCCGTCAGGCTTACTTGTAGCGGTAGACGATGCGCCCGCGGGTCAGGTCGTACGGCGAGAGTTCGACGACGACCCGGTCCTCCGGCAGGATGCGGATGTAGTGCTGCCGCATCTTGCCGCTGATGTGAGCGAGCACCTTGTGGCCGTTCGCGAGCTCCACCCGGAACATGGCGTTCGGCAGGGGCTCGATGACCCGACCCTCGATCTCGATTGCTCCGTCTTTTTTCGGCATGTCCTCCGCTGTCCTGACGTCGGTTACTCCGGACGGCCCACAACGTCTTACACGGGTGAACTGACCAAGATCAGGAAACCCGCGCCAGCCGCGGCTCCGACTCCCACCGAAGCGCAGGGTGGGCATGGCGGAGTGGACGCTGTGCGCCGATCTGAAAGTGTACGCCGACCCGCACGCGCTCGCCAAACCGACCGGCACGACAGTCGCCCGGACGGCTCGGATATGACGCAGGTCACGTCTCCGGCAGTTCGCGCTTCGCTTGGCGGCGGGCCTCCCGCTCGACCCGCTTGCGCCGCCGGCGTTCGGCGTCCTTCTCCGGCGCGCCGGACGCCAGCCCCTGGACGGTCTGGTAGAGCACCACCGCGCCCCACGGGCCGAGCACCCAGAGCGGCCAGTAGTCGTCGAACTCGAACTCGCCCTCGCCCAGCTGCGAGACGAACCAGATCGCGGTGAGGATCAGGGCCACCTTCAGCCAGGGGCCCCAGACCCCCAGCAGCCAGGCGTTACGTGCGCTGACGGCCGCCCGGCCCGGCTCGGCCACCCCGCTCTTCCCGGTCGCGCGGGGAGCCGGCAGGGAGTTCTCCGCCGGCCGGGGACCGGGCAGATCGGTCAGCAGTTCGTCCAGCTCGCCGTAGGTCTTGGCGCCGTACGCCTGCCGCAGCCGGTCGTCGTACTCACCCAGGTCGAGCCGGCCTTCGGCCAGCGCCGCCCGGAGTCGCTCCGCGGTGGCCTCACGGTCCGCGTCGGCCGCCCGCATGCGGTTGCGCTCCTCCATGGGAGCAAGCATGTCACCCGATCGCCAAGGCGGCAGCACTCGACCGGGTACGGGGGCAGCCCGCTCAGGCCGCCGGAGAGTCGACGGACGTCTGCCGGGCGGTCACCAGGTCACCCAGACGGGCCCGTCCGCCGTCCTCGGCGGTCAGCACCCACACGCCGTCGTCCAGCAGCGCCATCGAGTGCTCGACGTGCACCGCCATCGACCCGTCCCGGGTCACCACGGTCCAGCCGTCGGACAGCTCGACCGTACGCGGCGAGCCCATCGTGATCATCGGCTCGATGGCGAGCGCCAGGCCCGGCACCAGGCGCGGCCCCTTGCCGGGACGCCCGTGGTTGAGCACGTGCGGGTCCTGGTGCATCTCGGTGCCGATGCCGTGGCCGCCGTAGCCGTCGACGATGCCGTACCGGCCGCCCTTACGGACCGCCGTCTCGACCGCGTGGGAGATGTCGGTGAGCCGGCCCTTGCCCGAGGCCGCCCCGCGCGCCGCGGCGGCGATCCCGGCCCACATGGCGTCCTCGGCCACCGCCGTCATCCTCAGCAGCGCCGGGTCGACCTCGCCGACCGGCACCGTGACCGCCGCGTCGCCGTGCCAGCCGTCCAGCACCGCGCCGCAGTCGATGGAGATCAGATCGCCCTCGCGCAGCACCTGCTCCGCCGACGGGATGGCGTGCACCACCTGCCGGTTGACCGACGCGCAGATCGACGCCGGGAAGCCGTGATAGCCCTTGAACGACGGCACCGCGCCCGCCTCGCGGATGGTCGACTCGGCGATCGCGTCCAGGTCGGCCGTCGACACGCCCGGCGCCACCGCCTCCCGCATCCGGCGCAGGGCGCGGGCGACGACCAGACCGGCGGCCCGCATCAGCTCGATCTGCTCGGGGGTCTTCAGCTGGATGTCCAGCTGGGGACGGCGCATGGTGGTGGTTACCTTTCGTCACGCGTACGCGGAGCAGCGGGGCACGTCGCACGTACCCCGCTGTTCGCACTCTATCCGCCGGGTGGCGGGTGGGACCTCAGCCGCCGTACGAGCGCAGCGCGTCGATGGCGCGGACGGTGACGTCCTCCACCGGGCCGGTCGCGTCGATGCCGACCAGCTTGCCCTGGGCGCCGTAGTAGTCCACGAGCGGCGCGGTCTTCTCGGCGTACTCCCGCAGCCGGGCGGCGATGGTCTCCGGCTTGTCGTCGTCGCGCTGGAACAGCTCGGCGCCGCAGCGGTCGCAGACGCCCTCCCGGCTCGGCGAGTCGAACTCGACGTGCCAGATCTTGCCGCAGCCGCGGCAGGTGCGCCGGCCGGACAACCGCCGGATCACCTCGTCGTCGTCGACGACCAGCTCCAGCACCAGGTCCAGCGCGGTGCCGAGGTCGGCGAGGAGCTTGTCCAGCGCGGCGGCCTGCGGAGTGGTCCGCGGGAAGCCGTCGAGCAGGAAGCCCTCGCTCGCGTCCGGCTCGGCGAGCCGGTCCCGAACCATGTTGATGGTGACCTCGTCCGGGACCAGCTTGCCGGCGTCCATGTACCGCTTGGCCTCGACGCCCAGCGGCGTGCCCTGGGAGACGTTCGCCCGGAAGATATCACCGGTCGAGATCTTCGGCACCGAGAGGTGCGCGGCGACGAACTCCGCCTGTGTGCCCTTGCCCGCGCCCGGCGGGCCAACCAGAACGAGTCGCATCTACCGCAGGAACCCTTCGTAGTTCCGCTGCATGAGTTGGCTCTCGATCTGCTTCACGGTCTCCAGACCGACGCCGACCATGATGAGCACAGCGGTGCCGCCGAACGGAAAGTTCTGGAACTGCTGGTTGTCGAGCCAGATGAAGAAGAAGTTCGGCAGGATCGCGACGATGCCCAGGTAGAGCGCGCCCGGCAGGGTGATCCGGCTGAGGATGAAGTCGAGGTACTCGGCGGTCGGCTTGCCGGGGCGGATGCCCGGCACGAAGCCGCCGTACTTCTTCATGTTGTCCGCGACCTCGGTCGGGTTGAACGTGATCGACACGTAGAAGTACGTGAAGAAGATGATCAGCAGGAAGTAGATCGCGATGTGCTCCGGCGCGCTCGCCTTCACGATGTGGTTCTGGATCCACGCCTGGACCTTGCCCGGGTCGTTCTGATCGAAGAACTGGAGCGCGAGCTGCGGCAGGTAGAGCAGCGACGAGGCGAAGATGACCGGGATGACACCCGCCTGGTTCACCTTCAGCGGGATGTAGGTCGACGTACCGCCGTACATCCGCCGGCCGATCATGCGCTTGGCGTACTGCACCGGGATGCGGCGCTGCGCCTGCTCGATGAAGGTGACAGCGGTGATGACCAGCAGCACCAGGGCGATGACGAGGAGGAACATCCCCCAGCCCTTAGTGGTCTTGATCTTCCAGCCCTCGCTGGGGAGCCGGGCCGCGATCGAGGTGAAGATCAGCACGGACATGCCGTTGCCGACGCCCCGGTCGGTGATCAGCTCACCGAGCCACATCACCACGCCGGTGCCGGCGGTCATGGTCATGACCAGGATGGTCAGGGTCAGCCAGTCCGGGATGCCGGTGCCCTGGGGCACGATCGGGAACTGGTCGCACTGGTTGTTGAACAACTGCCCGGAGCGGGCCAGCGCCACGAACGCCGAGGACTGGAGGATGCCCAGGCCCAGCGTCAGGTAGCGGGTGTACTGCGTGATCTTGGCCTGCCCGGCCTGGCCCTCCTTGCGGAGCTGCTCCAGGCGCGGGATCACCACCGTCAGCAGCTGCAGGATGATCGACGCGGTGATGTAGGGCATGATGCCCAGCGCGAAGACCGAGAGCTGGAGCAGCGCGCCACCGGAGAAGAGATCCAGCAGGTTGAGCACACCGGTGCTTCCACCCTGGATCGTGTCGAGGCACTTCTGCACGTTGCCGTACGAGACGCCCGGGCTGGGCAGCGTGGCGCCCAGCCGGTAGACCGCGATGATGCCTACTGTGAACAGCAGCTTCTTGCGCAGGTCAGGCGTACGGAACGCACTGAGAAAGGCGGACAGCAACTTCTTCCTCCTGCGCGACGCGGGCCGCCGGTGAACGAGTCCCTGGCGGGGCGGGGTGGTGCCGGACGGAGTGTCCGGTATCCATGGCTGGGAACGGACTCTAACAGCCCGGCCCCGGTCCGGGCAGATGTGCCCGGCTACATAAACCGAATCCGATGTTACCCGGCGCACATGTGGCCGGTAGACCATGGCGCCCGCCCAGTTGCGAACAACTGAACGGGCGCCATGGACATCGCCTTACAGCTCGGTGACCGAGCCACCGGCGGCGGTGATCTTCTCCTTGGCCGACGCGCTGAACGCGTGCGCCGAGACCTGGAGAGACACGCCACCGAGGTCGCCGGTGCCGAGCACCTTGACCGGGTGACCCTTGCGGACCGCGCCGGCCTCGACCAGCTCGACCGGGCCGACCTGGCCGCCGTTCGGGAACAGCTCGGCCAGCCGGTCCAGGTTGACCACCTGGAACACGACCTTGAACTTGTTCTTGAAGCCCTTCATCTTCGGCAGGCGCATGTGGATGGGCATCTGCCCACCCTCGAACGCCGGCGAGATGTTCTTCCGGGCCTTGGAACCCTTGGTACCGCGACCGGCGGTCTTGCCCTTGGAGCCCTCACCGCGACCCACGCGGGTCTTGTCGGTCTTGGCGCCGGGAGCCGGACGCAGGTGGTGCACCTTGATCGTCATTACTCGACCTCCTCGACCTTCACGAGGTGGTTGACCGTGAAGATCATGCCGCGGATCTCCGGCCGGTCCTCCTTGACCACCACGTCGTTGATCCGCTTGAGACCGAGCGAACGCAGCGAGTCACGCTGGTTCTTCTTGGTCCCGATCTCGGACCGGACCTGGGTGACCTTCAGGCGTGCCATCAGGACGCCACCCCCGCCCGCGACGCCAGCATGGCGGCCGGCGCGACGTCCTCGACCGGCAGACCACGACGAGCCGCGACCTGCTCCGGGGACTCGAGCCCCTTCAGGGCCGCCACCGTGGCGTGCACGATGTTGATCGGGTTGGACGAGCCGAGGCTCTTGGAGAGCACGTCGTGGATGCCCGCGCACTCCAGCACGGCACGCACCGGGCCACCGGCGATGACGCCCGTACCGGCGGAGGCCGGCTTGAGCAGCACCACACCGGCCGCCGCCTCACCCGTCACCGGGTGCGGGATCGAGGACGCGATGCGCGGCACCTTGAAGAAGTGCTTCTTGGCCTCCTCGACACCCTTGGCGATCGCCGCGGGCACCTCCTTGGCCTTTCCGTAGCCCACACCGACGGTGCCGTCGCCGTCGCCCACGATCACCAGGGCGGTGAAGCTGAAGCGACGACCACCCTTCACGACCTTGGCGACGCGGTTGATCGCGACGACCCGCTCGAGGTGCGGGGTCTTCTCGACGGGCGCGTTTCCGCGGCCGCCCTCACGGCGGTTGTCGCGGCGACCACCCTCGTTGCCACCGGACCCGCCGCCACGGCGCTGTTGACCTGGCATCAGCAGCCTTCCTTCTCTCTCGTGACGGGGTTTCTAGAACTCGAGCCCGGCTTCGCGGGCGGCGTCGGCAAGCGCGGCGACACGCCCCGCGTACCGGTTGCCACCGCGGTCGAAGACGACCTTCGAGACGCCGGCGGCCTTGGCGCGCTCGGCGAGCAGGGCGCCGACCTTGCCGGCCAGGGCGCTCTTGTCGCCCTCGGCGCCGCGCAGCGAGGCGTCCATGGTCGAGGCCGACGCCAGGGTGTGACCCTTGGTGTCGTCCACGACCTGGGCCACCACGTGGCGCAGGGAGCGGGTGACGACCAGGCGGGGACGCTCGGCGGTGCCGCTGACGTTCTTGCGGACCCGGAAGTGCCGACGCGCACGCCCGACGGCACGCTTGGCGGCGACGCCGCGGCGGCGCTTGAGCAGCGTGGCGCTCACTTCTTACCTGCCTTTCCAGCCTTGCGGCGGATGACCTCGCCCTGGTACTTCACGCCCTTGCCCTTGTAGGGCTCCGGCGGACGGATCTTCCGGATGTTGGCGGCGACCTCGCCGACCTGCTGCTTGTCGATGCCGGCCACGTGGAACAGCGTCGGCTTCTCGACCGTGAAGGTGATGCCCTCCGGCGCCGGCACCAGGACCGGGTGCGAGAACCCGAGCGCGAACTCCAGGTCCTTGCCCTTGGCGGTCACGCGGTAACCGGTACCGGCGATCTCCAGGCTCTTGCGGTAGCCCTCGGTGACACCGACGATCATGTTGGCCACCAGCGTACGGCTCAGGCCGTGCAGCTCCTTGGCCTTGCGCTCGTCGTTGGGCCGGTTGACGTGCAGCTCGCCGTCCTCGCCCCGCTCCGCCGTGATCGGCTCGGCCAGCACGTGGCTCAGTTCGCCCTTGGGGCCCTTGACCTTGACGGTCCGGCCGTCGATCGTGATGTCGACGCCGGCAGGCACCGGGATCGACTTACGTCCAATACGCGACATTTCTACCTGTCTCCCGTTACCAGACGAAGGCGAGGACTTCCCCGCCAACGCTCCGCTTGCGGGCCTGCCGGTCGGTGAGCAGCCCCTGGGACGTCGAAATGATCGCCACGCCCAGCCCGCCGAGCACCCGCGGGAGCCCGTCCGACTTGGCGTACACCCGGAGACCGGGCTTGGACACGCGCTTGATGCCGGCCAGGCTCCGCTCGCGGTTCTGGCCGTACTTCAGCTCGACGACCAGTCGCTTGCCGACGGCGCCCTCCTCGGGCTCCTCGACCGACCAGGTGGCGATGTAACCCTCGGCCTTGAGGACCTCGGCGATGTTCGCCTTGATCTTCGAGTAGGGCATCGTCACCCGGTCGTGGTACGCCTGGTTGGCGTTACGCAGACGCGTGAGCATGTCTGCGATCGGGTCGGTCATCGTCATGAAAACTCGTCAACCTTTCTCGCCGGGGTTCCCCGGGCCAGGCCCGGGGCCTACGGCGAAGAGACAGTTCAGCTGACGCGCCGGAGCGCGCCGGGCTATTACCAGGAAGCCTTGGACACGCCGGGCAGCTCACCGCGGTGGGCCATCTCCCGGATGCACACCCGGCAGAGACCGAACTTGCGGTAGACCGCCTTCGGACGCCCGCACCGCTGGCAGCGGGTGTACGCGCGAACCGAGAACTTCGGCTTCGCGGCCGCCTTGAGGATCAGCGCCTTCTTGGCCATCTCAGTTCTCCTTGAACGGGAAGCCCAGGAGCTTGAGCAGCGCCCGGCCCTCGTCGTCGGTCGTGGCGGTCGTGACCACCGTGATGTCCATGCCCCGCTGGCGATCGATCTTGTCCTGGTCGATCTCGTGGAACACCGACTGCTCGGTCAGGCCGAACGTGTAGTTGCCGTGCCCGTCGAGCTTGCGCCCGTCCAGGCCGCGGAAGTCACGGATACGCGGCAGCGCGATCGAGAGCAGCCGGTCCAGGAACTCCCACATCCGGTCGCCGCGCAGGGTGACCTTCGCGCCGATCGGCATGCCCTCGCGGAGCTTGAACTGCGCGATGGACTTGGTGGCCCGCCGGACCTGCGGCTTCTGGCCGGTGATGGTGGCCAGGTCGCGGACGGCCCCGTCGATCAGCTTGGCGTCGCGAGCGGCCTCGCCGACACCCATGTTGACGACGATCTTGACCAGCCGCGGCACCTGCATCGGGTTGGCGAACTCGAACTGCTTCTGCAGCTCGCCCACGATCTCGTTGCGGTACCGCTCCTTGAGGCGCGGCAGGGTCTTGGTTTCGGTAGCCGTGGTCATCAGAGGTCCTTACCGGTGCTACGCGCGATGCGGACCTTCTGGCCGTTGTCGTCGATCCGGTAGCCGACGCGGGTCGGCTTGCCGTCGGAGTCCAGGACCATCACGTTCGAGACGTGGATCGGGGCCTCCTGGGTGACGATGCCACCGGTCTTGGCGCCACGCTGGGTGGTGCTGATGCGGGTGTGCTTCTTGACCCGGTTCACGCCCTCGACCAGGACCTTGTCCTGCCGCGGGTAGGCCGCGATGACCTTGCCCTTGGCACCCTTGTCCTTGCCGGCGATGACGACGACCGTGTCGCCCTTCTTGACCTTCACGGTCACAACACCTCCGGCGCGAGAGAGATGATCTTCATGAACCGCTTGTCCCGCAGCTCCCGGCCCACCGGGCCGAAGATGCGGGTACCGCGCGGGTCCCCACCGTCCTTGATGATGACGGCGGCGTTCTCGTCGAAGCGGATGTACGACCCGTCCGGCCGCCGCTTCTCCTTGGCGGTCCGAACGACGACGGCCTTGACGACGTCGCCCTTCTTCACACCGGCACCGGGGATCGCGTCCTTGACGGTCGCCACGATGACGTCGCCGATGCTCGCGTAGCGCCGACCGGAGCCGCCGAGCACCCGGATGCACAGGATCTCCCGGGCACCCGTGTTGTCGGCGACGCGCAGTCGCGACTCCTGCTGAATCACGTCTATCTCCTATGTCTGCCGGTTCTCCGGCCGCTCGGGGCGGCCGGAGCCTGGCGGAACCTGCGCCCGACCGAGACCCGGCCGAGCTCGAGCCTTCGCTACTTGGCCTTCTCGAGGATCTCCACGAGCCGCCAGCGCTTGGTGGCGGACAGCGGCCGGGTCTCCATGATCAGGACCCGGTCGCCGATGCCGGCCGAGTTCTGCTCGTCGTGCACCTTCAGCTTGCGCGTACGGCGCATGATCTTGCCGTACAGCGCGTGCTTGACGCGGTCCTCGACCTCGACCACGACGGTCTTGTCCATCTTGTCGCTGACCACGAGGCCCTCGCGAACCTTGCGGCGGGACCGCGCGGGGGCGGTGGTGTTCTCACTCATGATGCAGTCACCTCAGTCGGCGCGGCCGAGAGACCCAGCTCACGCTCACGCATGATCGTGTAGATCCGGGCGATCTCCCGGCGGATGACCTGCAGCCGCCGGTTGTTGTCCAGCTGCCCGGTTGCGGCCTGCACGCGGAGGTTGAACAGCTCCGCCTTCGCCTCGCGCAACTTCGTGACCAGCTCCTCCTCGGAGAGCTCACGCAGCTCGGAGGGCTTGACGCCCGCTGCCATCAGGATTCACCCACTTCGCGCGTAACAATGCGGCACTTCATCGGGAGCTTGTGGATCGCGCGACGCATCGCCTCTCGCGCGATCTGCTCGTTGGGGAAGGACATCTCGAAGAGAACCCGCCCCGGCTTCACGTTGGCGACCCACCACTCGGGCGAACCCTTACCGGAACCCATCCGGGTCTCGGCCGGCTTCTTGGTGAGGGCCTGGTCCGGGAAGATCGTGATCCAGACCTTGCCGCCACGCTTGATGTGGCGGGTCATCGCGATACGCGCCGACTCGATCTGGCGGTTGGTCACGTACGCCGGCTCGAGAGCCTGGATCCCGAACTCGCCGAACACCACCCGGTTACCACCCTTGGACGCGCCACTGCGGTCCGGGTGGTGCGGCTTGCGGAAGCCCTTCGGGGGCTTGCGCGGCATCAGCATCTGTCAGCCCTCCTGCTGCTGTTCTGCCGGCTGGGTCGCGGCTGCGGCGACAGCGCTGCTGTCGACCGGCTCACCGGCCGGCGTCTCCGCCTGCTGCGCGATGGTGGTCGCGGCAGCGCGGCCGGCCTCGGTGCCACCGGCGGTCGTACCGGACGAGCCCGAGCGGCCACGGCGCGGCCGGTCCGGCCGGTCGCCACGGTCACGGCGCGGGCCGCGCGACGGGGCAGCCTCGGCCGGGGCCTCGCGGCCCGGGACGGCGTCGCCCTTGTAGATCCAGACCTTCACGCCGATCCGGCCGAAGGTGGTACGGGCCTCGAAGAAGCCGTACTCGATGTTGGCCCGCAGCGTGTGCAGCGGAACCCGGCCCTCGCGGTAGAACTCGGTCCGGCTCATCTCGGCGCCGCCCAGACGGCCCGAGACCTGAACCCGGATGCCCTTGCAGGCGGGGTTCTTCATGGCGGACTGCATCGCCTTGCGCATGGCCCGACGGAAGCTGACCCGGCTGGACAGCTGCTCGGCGACGCCCTGGGCGACCAGCTGCGCGTCCGACTCGGGGTTCTTCACCTCGATGATGTTCAGCTGGACCTGCTTGCCGGTGAGCTTCTCCAGCTCGCCACGGATCCGGTCGGCCTCCGCACCCTTACGGCCGATGACGATGCCCGGCCGGGCGGTGTGGATGTCGACGCGGACCCGGTCACGGGTGCGCTCGATGTCGACCTTGGAGATGCCGGCGCGCTCGAGGCCCTTGGACATCATGCGGCGGATCTTGACGTCCTCGCCGATGTAGTCCTTGTAGAGCTTGTCCGCGAACCAGCGGGACTTCCAGTCGGTCGAGATGCCGAGCCGGAACCCGGTCGGGTGAACCTTCTGACCCATTACTCGGCACCCTCCGTCGTGCTCTGCTCCTCAGCGGCCGGCTTGGCCGGAGCGGCCTTCTTCGCCGACTTCTTCGGCGTGGCCGCCGCGACCGCCTCGACCGCCACGGTGATGTGGCACGTGCGCTTGCGGATCCGGTACGCCCGGCCCTGCGCCCGCGGCCGGAACCGCTTCATGGTCGGGCCCTCGTCGACGAACGCCTCGCTGACGAGCAGCGCGTCGGGGTCCAGCCGCTCGTTGTTCTCCGCGTTGGCGATCGCGCTCGCGAGCACCTTGTACACCTGCTCGCTCGCAGCCTGCGGCGCGAACTGCAGCACCGTGAGCGCCTCCTTCGCGGGCAGGCCGCGGACGAGGTTGACCACCCGGCGCGCCTTCATCGGCGAGATGCGCACGTGCCGCGCAACCGCCCGCGCGCCCGGAAGCACCGGAGCGTCGCCCTTTCCTGGCATCGCTGTAACCCCTTGTTCCTCTATCCGTATGCCCGCGGCGTCAGCGCCGGCGGCTCTTCCGGTCGTCCTTCTCGTGACCCTTGAACGTGCGGGTCAGCGCGAACTCGCCGAGCTTGTGCCCGACCATGGCCTCGGTCACGAAGACCGGGACGTGCTTACGTCCGTCGTGCACGGCGATCGTGTGACCCAGCATCTCCGGGATGATCGTCGAGCGGCGCGACCAGGTCTTGATGACGTTCTTCGAGCCCTTGTCGTTCTGCGTCTCCACCTTCTTGAGCAGGTGGTCGTCGACGAACGGGCCCTTCTTCAGGCTGCGAGGCATGTCTTATCTCCCTCAGCCGCGCTTACGCGTGGCGTAGCGGCGGCGGACGATCAGCCGGTCGCTCGGCTGGCCCTTACGACGGGTGCGGCCCTCGGGCTTACCCTGCGGGTTGACCGGGTGACGACCACCGGAGGTCTTACCCTCACCACCACCGTGCGGGTGGTCGACCGGGTTCATCGCGACACCACGGACGGTCGGGCGCTTGCCCTTCCACCGCATACGGCCGGCCTTACCCCAGTTGATGTTCGACTGGTCGGCGTTGCCGATCTCGCCGATGCTGGCGCGGCAGCGCACGTCCACGCGCCGGATCTCACCGGACGGCATGCGGAGGGTCGCGTACGCGCCCTCACGGCCGAGCAGCTGGATGCCGACGCCGGCCGAGCGGGCCAGCTTGGCGCCGCCACCCGGACGCAGCTCCACGTTGTGGATGGTGGTACCGACCGGGATGTTGCGCAGCGGCAGGTTGTTGCCCGGCTTGATGTCGGCGCCCGGACCGGACTCGACGCGGTCGCCCTGCTTCAGGTCCTTCGGCGCGATGATGTAGCGCTTCTCGCCGTCGGCGTAGTGCAGCAGCGCGATGCGCGCGGTGCGGTTCGGGTCGTACTCGATGTGGGCGACCTTCGCCGGCACGCCGTCCTTGTCGACCCGCTTGAAGTCGATCAGACGGTACTGGCGCTTGTGGCCGCCACCGTGGTGCCGCGTGGTGATCCGGCCGTGGGCGTTGCGTCCGCCCTTCTTCGGCAGCGGAGCCAGCAGCGACTTCTCGGGCGTCGACCGGGTGATCTCGGCGAAGTCGGCAACGCTCGAGCCACGCCGGCCCGGCGTCGTCGGCTTGTACTTACGGATAGCCATTGTCTACACCCCTCAGCTGACCGGGCCGCCGAAGGCCTCGATACGGTCACCGTCAGCCAGCTTCACCATCGCGCGCTTGGTGTCCTTGCGCTTGCCGAACCCGGTACGGGTCCGCTTGCGCTTGCCCTCGCGGTTGAGCGTGTTGACCGTCAGGACGCGGACGTTGAAGATCTGCTGGATAGCGATCTTGATCTCGGTCTTGTTGGCGTCCGGGTGCACCAGGAAGGTGTACCAGTTGCGGTTCAGCTCGCTGTAGCTCTTCTCCGAGACGACCGGCGCGACGATGACGTCACGCGGATCGGCGATCGTGCTCACTTGCCATCCTCCTCGGTGGTCTCGGCGGGAACGCCCAGGAACTCGTCCAGGGCCTCCTTGGTGAAGACCACGTCGTCGGCCACCAGCACGTCGTAGGTGTTGAGCTGGCCGGCCTCGATCAGGTGCACCCGGCTGTCCCGCGCGTTGCGCAGGTTCCGCAGCGACACCCAGTTCAGCTCGTCGGTGCTGCTCAGCACGACCAGGACCCGACGGGCCTCGGTGAGCTTGGTCAGCGTGGCCAGGGCCGCCTTGGTGGACGGCTTCTCGCCGGAGACGAACGCCTCGACGACGTGCACCTGGCCGGCGCGGGCCCGGTCGGAGAGGGCGCCACGCAGGGCGGCGGCCTTCATCTTCTTCGGGGTGCGCTGGCTGTAGTCGCGCGGCACCGGGCCGTGGACCACGCCACCGCCGGCGAACTGCGGCGCGCGGGTCGAGCCCTGGCGGGCACGACCGGTGCCCTTCTGCTTGTATGGCTTCTTGCCTCCACCGGAGACCTCGCCGCGGGTCTTCGTCTTGTGCGTACCCTGACGGGCCGCCGCGAGCTGGGCCACCACGACCTGGTGCATCAGGGCGATGTTGGCCTGCGCGTCGAAGATGTCGGCCGGCAGCTCGACGGAGCCGCTCTTGGCGCCTTCGACGTTGATGACGTCAACGGTGGTCACTTGGCCGCACCGCCCTTCTTCACCTTCGCCTTGGCCGCAGTGCGGACCAGGACCAGCGCGCCCTTCGGGCCGGGGATGGCGCCGCGGACGAGCAGGAGGTTGTTCTCGGTGTCGACCGCCTGGACGGTCAGGTTCTGGACGGTGTAGCGCACGCCACCCATCCGGCCCGCCATCCGGGTGCCCTTGAAGACGCGACCCGGGGTCGCGCAGGCGCCGATCGAGCCGGGCGAGCGGTGCTTGCGCTCGACACCGTGGCTGGCACGCAGACCGTGGAAGCCGTGCCGCTTCATCGGGCCGGCGTAGCCCTTGCCCTTGGTCTTGCCGGTCACGTCGATCACGACGCCGGCCGGGAACTCCTCGACCGTGACCTCCTGGCCCGGCGCGTAGTCCGCGGCGTCGGAGGTGCGCAGCTCGACGATGTGCCGGCGCGGCGCGACGTCCGCCTTGGCGTAGTGGCCGGCGACCGGCTTCTTGACCTTGCGCGGGTCGATGACCCCGTACGCCAGCTGGACCGCGGAGTAGCCGTCCTTGTCGGCGCTACGAACCTGGCTCACGACGCACGGGCCGGCCTGAACCACGGTCACGGGCACAACCTTGTTGTTGTCCCAGACCTGGGTCATGCCGAGCTTGGCGCCCAGGATCCCCTTGACTTGCCTGTCCATTTGTCCGGTCCCTACAGCTTGATCTCGATGTCGACGCCAGCCGGCAGGTCGAGGCGCATGAGCGAGTCGACCGTCTTCGGGGTCGGGTCGATGATGTCGATCAGACGCTTGTGCGTACGCATCTCGAAGTGCTCGCGCGAGTCCTTGTACTTGTGCGGCGAGCGGATGACGCAGAAACGGTTGATCTCCGTGGGCAGCGGCACCGGGCCAGCGACCTGCGCCCCGGTACGCGTCACCGTCTCGACGATCTTCCGAGCCGAGGAGTCGACGACCTCGTGGTCATAGGCCTTGAGCCGGATGCGGATCTTCTGTCCCGCCATGGTGGCTTCTGTTCCTTCTCTCGATGCCGCTGTGTTGCGGGCGCCTGTACCGGCTGGCACAGGCCCACTTCCGCCGACCCCCGCGGTCGGGCGTGTCGCGCCCGTGGGCCAGGCTCCGCCCGGGGACTCCGGAGCGATTCTCTGACCACGCGGTGGGTCATGGCGCCGATCGCGGGGGCCGCGACCTGGACGCCGCGCGAGGGTGGTTGACCGCCGATGGCGATCAACCACCCTACGCGAGACAGTCTGACTCCCGGAGGTCCAGCGTTAACCGGACGCAGGCGACCGACTGTCGTTACGCAACCTGACTAGTATGCCGCACGACCGGCGGCGACGCTAATCGGGGTTACCCAGCTCACTTGATGATCTTGGTGACGCGACCCGCGCCGACCGTACGACCACCCTCGCGGATCGCGAACTTCAGGTTCTCCTCCATGGCGATGGGCTGGATCAGCTTCACCGTCATCGAGGTGTTGTCGCCCGGCATGACCATCTCGGTGCCCTCGGGCAGCGTGACGACGCCGGTGACGTCCGTGGTCCGGAAGTAGAACTGCGGGCGGTAGTTCTGGAAGAACGGGGTGTGCCGGCCGCCCTCCTCCTTGGAGAGGATGTAGACCGTCGCCTCGAACTCCGTGTGCGGGGTCGTGGTGCCCGGCTTGATGACGACCATGCCGCGCTCGACGTCCTCGCGCTTGATGCCGCGCAGCAGCAGACCGACGTTCTCACCCGCGCGGGCCTCGTCGAGCAGCTTGCGGAACATCTCGATGCCGGTGCAGGTGGTCTTCATCGACTTCTCACGGATGCCGACGATCTCCACCTCCTCGTTCGGCTTGAGGATGCCGCGCTCGGCGCGACCGGTGACCACGGTGCCGCGACCGGTGATCGTGAAGACGTCCTCGATGGGCATGAGGAACGGCTTCTCGGTCTCGCGCTCCGGCTGCGGGATCGCGGTGTCCACGGCGTTCATCAGGTCCAGGAGCTTCCCGGTCCACTCCGGGTCGCCCTCGAGGGCCTTCAGCGCCGAGACCCGGACGACCGGCAGGTCGTCACCCGGGTACTCCTGCGAGGAGAGCAGCTCACGGACCTCGAGCTCGACGAGCTCCAGGAGCTCCTCGTCGTCGACCATGTCGCTCTTGTTGAGCGCCACGACGATGTACGGCACACCGACCTGACGGGCCAGCAGCACGTGCTCGCGGGTCTGCGGCATCGGGCCGTCGGTCGCCGCCACCACCAGGATCGCGCCGTCCATCTGCGCGGCACCGGTGATCATGTTCTTGATGTAGTCGGCGTGACCGGGGCAGTCGACGTGCGCGTAGTGACGCGCCTCGGTCTGGTACTCGACGTGCGCGATGGAGATCGTGATGCCGCGGGCCTTCTCCTCCGGCGCCTTGTCGATCTCGTCGAACGGCGTGTACGGGTTCAGGTCCGGGTACTGGTCGTGCAGGACCTTGGTGATGGCCGCCGTCAGCGTCGTCTTACCGTGGTCGATGTGACCAATGGTGCCGATGTTGACGTGCGGCTTAGTCCGCTCGAACTTCGCCTTCGCCACTGGTGTCCTCCTGTGGACTTTCTTGGTTCGTTCGCCCCGGCGCGCCGTTCGGCGCTTAGGACTCTGTCGACAGCCTTTCCGGCCGGAAGGCCGGAGAGCTTTTGTGGGTTCTGCGGCGATGAAGCCTACAGGCCCGGTCTCACGCAACCCGATCGAGGTGGCCGCGGGCGGGAGAACCCTCCCGCGACCGCCCTCGCGTCATCGGATCAGCCGAGGGTGAGTGTCACTCACCCGTCGACTTGGCGATGATCTCCTTGGCCACCGAGGCCGGAACCTCGGCGTAGGAGTCGAACTGCATGCTGTAGCTAGCCCGGCCCTGGGTCTTCGACCGCAGGTCGCCGACGTAGCCGAACATCTCCGACAGCGGCACCAGAGCCCGGACGACGCGAGCGCCGCTGCGCTCCTCCATCGCCTGGATGATGCCACGCCGGGAGTTGAGGTCGCCGATGACGTCACCCATGTTCTCCTCAGGAGTGGTGACCTCAACGGCCATCATCGGCTCGAGGAGAGCGGGGTCGGCCTTGCGGGCCGCCTCCTTCATCGCCATCGAGCCGGCGATCTTGAACGCCATCTCCGACGAGTCGACCTCGTGGTACTGGCCGTCCACCAAGGTGAGCTTGACGCCCACCAGGGGGAAGCCGGCGAGGATGCCGTACTGCATGGCGTCCTGCGCACCCGCGTCCACCGAGGGGATGAACTCCCGGGGGATGCGGCCACCGGTCACCGCGTTGGCGAACTCGTACGTCGGGGCGTCGTTGCCCAGCGGCAGCGGCTCCACGCTGATGATCACGCGAGCGTACTGGCCGGAACCACCGGTCTGCTTCTTGTGGGTGTACTCGACCTTCTCCACCTTGCGGCGGATGGTCTCGCGGTACGCCACCTGCGGCTTACCGATGTTCGCCTCGACGTTGAACTCGCGGCGCATCCGGTCGACCAGGATGTCCAGGTGAAGCTCGCCCATGCCGGAGATGACCGTCTGACCGGTCTGGTCGTCCAGCTTGACGCGGAAGGTCGGGTCCTCCTCGGCCAGCCGCTGGATGGCGGTGCTGAGCTTCTCCTGGTCGGCCTTGGTCTTCGGCTCGATGGCCACCTCGATGACCGGCTCCGGGAAGGTCATCGACTCCAGGATGACCGGGTTCGCCGGGTCGCACAGCGTGTCACCGGTGGTGGTCTGCTTCAGACCCTGCACCGCGATGATGTCGCCGGCCTGGGCGGAGCTGCGCTCCTCCCGCTTGTTGGCGTGCATCTGGTAGATCTTGCCGATCCGCTCCTTGCGGTCCTTGGTGGAGTTGATCACCTGAGAACCGGACTCGAGCGTGCCGGAGTAGATCCGGACGTACGTCAGCTTGCCGAGGTGCTTGTCGGTCTGGATCTTGAAGGCCAGGCCGGAGAACGGCTCGGAGACCGAGGGCTTCCGCTGCAGCGGGGTCTCGCCGTCGGTGGCCGTACCCTCGATCGCCGGGATGTCCAGCGGCGAGGGCAGGTACGCGACGACCGCGTCCAGCATCGGCTGGATGCCCTTGTTCTTGAAGGCGGTACCGGTGAGGACCGGGTTGGCCTTGCCGGCGATGGTGGCCCGGCGGATGGCGGCCTTGATCTCGTCGACCGAGATCTCCTCGCCCTCGAGGTACTTCTCCATCACCGAGTCGTCGACGTCGGCGAGGGTCTCCATCAGCTTCTCGCGCCACTCGGCGGCCGAGTCGGCGAGGTCGGCCGGGATGTCCTCGACCGCGTAGTCCTCACCCTTCTGGGTCTCGCCGCGCCAGGTCAGCGCACGCATCTCGACCAGGTCGACCACGCCGATGAAGTCGGACTCGGCGCCGATCGGGATCTGGAGGACCAGCGGGGTGGCGTTGAGCCGGTCGATCATCATCTGCACGCAGCGGAAGAAGTCGGCGCCGGTCCGGTCGAGCTTGTTGACGAAGCACATCCGGGGGACGTTGTACTTGTCCGCCTGCCGCCAGACGTTCTCCGTCTGGGGCTCCACGCCGGCCACGCCGTCGTAGACCGCGACCGCACCGTCCAGAACACGCAGCGACCGCTCGACCTCGACCGTGAAGTCGACGTGGCCGGGCGTGTCGATGATCTGGATCGTGTGGCCCTTCCACTCGCACTTGGTGGCGGCGGAAGTGATGGTGATACCGCGCTCCTGCTCCTGCTCCATCCAGTCCATGACGGCGGCGCCCTCGTGGACCTCACCGATCTTGTACGTGATGCCGGTGTAGAACAGGATTCGCTCGGTGGTAGTGGTCTTACCGGCATCGATGTGGGCCATGATGCCGATGTTGCGTACGTTGGCGAGCGCGTCTGCGGCGGCCACTTCAATCCCTACTTATCGTCGTCTCGACACAACTGGTGGCGGTTCCGGCGCCGGTGGGCGCCGGAACCTCAGGTGTTACCAGCGGTAGTGCGCGAAGGCCTTGTTCGACTCGGCCATCTTGTGCGTGTCCTCACGCCGCTTGACGGCGGCGCCGAGGCCGTTGCTCGCGTCCAGCAGCTCGTTCATCAGCCGCTCGACCATGGTCTTCTCGCGACGGGCGCGGGAGTAGGTCACCAGCCAGCGCAGACCGAGCGTGGTCGCACGGGACGGCCGGACCTCGACCGGAACCTGGTAGGTGGCGCCACCGACACGGCGGCTGCGCACCTCGAGGGTCGGCTTGACGTTGTCCATCGCGCGCTTGAGCGTGACGACGGGGTCGGTGCCGGACTTCTCGCGGCAGCCCTCCAGGGCGGCGTACACGATGCGCTCGGCGAGCTGACGCTTGCCGCGCAGCAGGATCTTGTTCACCAGCTGGGTGACCAGGGGCGAGTTGTACACCGGGTCAGCGACCAGCGGCTTCCGCGGAGCGGGTCCCTTACGCGGCATGTCAGCTCTTCTCCTTCTTCGCGCCGTAGCGGCTGCGAGCCTGCTTGCGGTTGCGGACACCCTGGGTGTCCAGCGAACCGCGCACGATCTTGTACCGCACGCCCGGGAGGTCCTTCACACGACCGCCGCGCACGAGCACGATCGAGTGCTCCTGGAGGTTGTGGCCGACGCCCGGGATGTAGGCGGTCACCTCGATCTGGCTGCTGAGCTTGACACGAGCGACCTTGCGCAGCGCCGAGTTCGGCTTCTTCGGGGTGGTGGTGTACACACGGGTGCACACGCCGCGCCGCTGGGGAGACCCCTTGAGCGCCGGGGTCTTGGTCTTGGTCGTCTTGGCCTGACGGCCCTTTCGGACCAACTGCTGAATGGTGGGCACCGGGTTTCTCCGCTCCCTTCGGCCGCTGCGAGGCGACCGCGCCGTCTGCTCCAGCCGTCCGGATGGGCGGCTCTCCTACATTCCAACCAGGGCCGCCTGACGGCTCCCCAGCACCCGCGGTCGGGCGTGTCGCCCGAGTCACGGTTCCGGTGCCGGCCGCTGACGCGTCGTACCGGATCTTCTGGTCTTGGTGGTGCGACCGCGCGATCACCGGCTGACCGGTTCCAGCGCACGCACGCATTGCCCGGGCGAGCCCGGGCACAAGGGGAAAGAGTACCTACCACAGCCGCGCCGGTCAAAACGGATGGGTCGGGAAGGACCGCTGTGCGGCCCGCCGCCCGGTCTCCGGGTCGCCGATGCGCCGGTGATGGGCACCTACAGTGACAAGTGTACCGGCTCGTCCGCCGCGCGACCCGGCGGCCCCGACACCGCCCGGCCTTCGGGCACCCGGACATACCGCACAAGGCAGGTCACCGGCCGCAGGCGTCGCAGACGCGGCGTCACGTGATCTGCACCACCAGGGCCAGCGCGAGCCCGATCAGGCCGAACAGCAGGCCCGCCGCCCCGCAGGAGATCCCCGCCACGGCCAGGCCGGCGCCGGTGAAGCGCACCGACGGCGGCGGCGCCGGCCGCCGGATCTGCCGCCGGGCGAGCAGCCCGGCCACCATCGCGCCGACGCCGATCAGCCCGCCCAGCACGGTGAACGCGCCCGCCGCCCAGGCGCCGCCGACGTTGCGGCCGGCCAGGCCGAAGCACAACACCAGCAGCGACACCCCGATCGCGGCGATGCCTGCGACGAGCGACCCGATCGCCAGGCCCGAGGTGACCGGCGGCACGTCGAGGTGGACCACGCCGAACGGCGTACCGGGCACCGCGTCGACCCGCTTCGGCGGCCGCGGCGTCTCGGCCGGCGTGCGGGGGGCCTTCGCCGCCGACATCCGCGTCGTCCTCGAACGGGCCTCCCTCGTCGTGCTCGCCGTTCCGCTCGGTCCGGCCT
>NZ_JBXUOV010000019.1:0-53225 GCF_057196585.1 Micromonospora sp. ATLC20 | reverse complement strand
GCCGGCGGGCGCCGGTCGCCGCCGTCGGGGGTGGCGAGGGCCACGACACCCACGACGGCGAGTACGGCCGTCGCCGACCCGGCGCACGCCTGGACGACCCGGCGCCGGTTGCGGGCCCGCCGCGCGGTCCGGAGCATGGCGTCCGTGCTCGGTCGCGGTGGCGCGGCGACGCCGCGCATCTCGTCGCGAAGCGCCTCGCGCAGCTGGTCTCCGTTCATCGTTGCCCCTTCTCGCTCGTCGAGTGCATGGGTGACAGGAGGCCGCGCAACGTGTCCAGTCCGCGGGCGGACTGGCTCTTCACCGTTCCCGGCGAGCAGTTCAGCAGCGCCGCCACCTCGTCGATCGGCAGGTCCTCCCAGTAGCGGAGGACCAGGACGGCCCGCTGCCGGGGCGGTACGGCGGCCAGCGCCTGGAGCAGCACGAGCCGGTCCTCGTGCGGACTCGCCGGCACCGGCGGATCGGCGTCGGGCGTGCCCACCCGTTCCCGTCGCCACCAGCCCCGCCGCCGTTCGTCGAGGAAGGACCTCACGATGATCTGGCGCAGGTAGGAGTCGAGCGCCTCGTGCCGGGCGATCCGGTTCCAGACCAGGTACAGCTTGGTGAACCCGGTCTGGACCAGGTCCTCCGCGCGGTGCCAGTCACCGCAGAGCAGATACGCGGTGGCGCGCATGGCGTGGTGCCTCGCCGAGAAGTACTCCGCGAACGCCGTGTCGCGATCACTCATTCGGACCTCCGATCGGATTCGGGATAGTCACGCCATGTGTGGCTCCCGGGGTTGCTCGGAGGGCGAGGCGAATCTGCGCCGCCGCCGGTCAGCCGCGGAAGCTCCGCGCGAGCAACCGGAGCCCTTCGGGTACGTCGGCGGTGGCGACGGCGCCGTAGCCGAGCACCAGACCGGCCGGGCCGGGCGGCCCCGCCTGGTAGCCGGCGATCTCGCGTACGGTGACGCCGGCCTCGGCCGCCCGGGCGACGACGGCCGGCAGGTCGACGCCGGCCTCCGGGCGCAGCCGCGCGCACAGGTGCAGGCCCGCTGTGGACGGCACCGGGTCGAGCCAGCCGGCGAGGTCGGAGCGCAGCGCGGCGTCGATCAGGTCGCGCCGCTCGGCGTACACCCGGGTCGCCTTGCGGATGTGCCGGGCCAGTTCGCCGGAGTCGACGAACCGGGCCAGCGCGGCCTGCGTGGTGTGGTCGCCGTGCCAGTCGGTGAGCTGCCGGGCGGCCAGCAGCGCCGGGCGCAGCGAGGCGGGGGCGACCAGGTACCCGAGGCGCAGCATGGGCAGCAGGGTCTTGGAGAACGTGCCGACGTAGACCACCTTCCCGGCCCGGTCCAGCGTCTGCAACGGGTCCAGCGGGCGCGCCGAGAAGCGGAACTCGGTGTCGTAGTCGTCCTCGACGATCACCGCGTCCCGGGTCGTCGCCCAGTCCAGCAGCGCCGCCCGGCGGGCCGGGGACATCCGGACGCCCAGCGGGAACTGGTGCGACGGGGTGACGTAGACCAGCCGCGCGTCGCCTGGTAGCGCGCGTACGTCGATGCCCTCGTCGTCGACCGGCACCGGCACGACCCGCGCGCCGTGGCCGGCGAACAGCCGCCGGGCCGGGGGATAGCCGGGATCCTCGACGGCCACCCGGTCGCCCGGTTCGAGCATCACCCGGGCGATCAGGTCCAGCGCCTGCTGCGCGCCGTGGGTGACGACGACGTCCTCGGGCCCGGCCCGTACCGCGCGGGCGAGACCCACGTACCGGGCGACGGCGGTACGGAGGCCTCGGTGCCCGGCCGGGTCGGCGTAGCCGCCCCGGATCGTCGCGGTACGCAGTTCCCCGGCGACCAGCCGCCGCCAGGTGGCCAGCGGGAACAGCCCGGTATCAGGGGTGCCGGCCCGGAAGTCGTGGCCCGGCCGGGGCGCGGCGGTGGGCGCCGGCTCGGCGGACGCCCAGAACGCGCGGGGGCGTACCCCACCGGCCGGCGCGGGACGGGGCCGGGCGCGGGCGACCGGCTCGCCGGCGACGAACGTCCCCGCGCCGACCCGGGCGGTGAGCAGGCCCTCGGCGGTCAGCCGCTCGTAGGCGACGGCGACCGTGTTGCGGGAGACGTCGAGCCGCCGGGCCAGTTCGCGGGTGGGTGGCAGCCGCTCGCCGGGCCGCAGCCGGCCGTCCAGGATCGCCTCCAGCAACTGCCTGTGGATCCGGGTGGCGCGGTCGCCGGGACCGGCCAGGCTGACGTGGACATCCACGGCGACGACACTACATTGGCCCAATCACATCGCCCGGGATCGGCGCTTCTGCGAGCCAATCCGCAGGTCTTGGATGGAGGAAGGAGCACGGCGAACGGGGGACGAGCAATGACCGATGTCGACACCGGCCGCCGGGTCCGGGTGCTGGCCCTGGCCCAGCTCGCGAACTCGGTGGGTGACGGCGCGTTCTACGCCTGCTCGGCGCTGTCCTTCATCCGGGTGGTCGGGCTCTCCCCGGCGCAGGTCGGGATCGCCCTCACCGTGGGCTGGTCGACGGGCATCCTCGCCGGGGTGCCCGCCGGCCAGTCGGCAGACCGCTACGGCGCGCGGCGGATGACAGTCGTCTTCGCCATCGCCACCGCCGCCGCACTCAGCGGCTTCCTCGTGATCCGTTCCTTCCCGCTGTTCGTGCTGCTCGCCTGTTGCTACGCCGCCTGCCAGGCCGGGCTCACCGCCAGCCGGCAGGCACTGCTGGTCGGGCTGATCGAGCCCACGCGGCGCACGGCGGTACGGGCTCGGTTGCAGTCGGTCTCGAACGCCGGCCTGGCCACCGGGGCCGGGCTGGGCGCGCTCGTGCTCTGGGCGGACAGCCACCCGGCGTACCTGTCCGCCTTCGCGCTCGACGCGGCGAGCTTCCTGGCCGCCGCCCTGCTGGTGCGCCGGCTGCCCGAGGCGGCGGCGCCGGTCCCGGCCGGACCCGAGCCGGGACGGCTGGCCGTGCTGCGCGACCGCCCGTACGCGCTGATCACGCTGCTGAACGCGGTGATGTGCCTGAACATGCCGCTGCTCAGCCTGGCGTTGCCACTGTGGATCGCGGAACGGACCGACGCCCCGGCGCCGATGGGCGCGATCGTGCTCACCGTGAACATGCTGTGCGTGGTGCTGTGGCAGGTCCGGGTGGCCCGCCGGGTGACCGATCCGGGCACGGCGGCGCGGGCCAGCGGGCACGCCGGTTGGGTGCTGCTTGTCGCCTGCGGCGCGTACGCGGTCTCCGGGATGGTCGGCGGCGCGTGGGTGGCCTCGGCGGTACTGCTGGGCGCGGCACTGGTGCAGGTGTTCGGCGAGATGGTGCAGGCGGCCAGCGGCTGGGAGGTCGGCTTCACCCTGGCCCGCCCCGACCGGCAGGGGCAGTACCAGGGCTTCTTCGGCATGGCGCCGCAGTTGGCCCGGATGCTCGGCCCGGTGCTGCTGACCTCGCTGCTGCTCGGCTGGGGCACCCCGGGCTGGCTGGTGCTCGGCGGGCTGTTCGTGGTCGCCGGCCTGGCCATGCGGCCGGCGGTACGCCTCGCCGAGCGCCGCCGGGCCGCCGCCGCGGTGCGGATCCCCGCTCCGGTGCGGCGGACCGGCGCCGAGGTGTCCTCCACCACTTCCCGGGAAGACCGCTGAGCCGACGCACCTCCCACGGGAGGCGGTAGGGGCCGGTTTCTGGCACGGTGTCGGGTAGCGAGGGACACGGTTGAGGGGGAGTGGTGGAGTTCTCGGCGACGAGCAGGCAGGGGCGTGTCGGCACGGTGATCGAAGTCGCCGGTGACCTGGACATGAGCACCACCCCGCAGCTGCGCGACCGGCTGTACGAGCTGACGGAGGGCGGCGCCCGGGTCGTCGTCGTCGATCTGGCCGGGGTCGGGTTCATGGACTCCAGTGGCCTGGGCGCGCTCGTGGTCGGCTACAAGAGCCTGCGGGAGCGGGACGGCTGGCTCGGTCTGGCCGGCGTCCGCGCGTCCGTGCGCCGGGTCTTCTCGATCACCTCGGTGGACCGGGTGATCCCGTTGTTCGACACGGTGGCGGAGGCGGAGGACGCATCACCGCTGGTGCCGTGAGCGCCCCTCGACGGGTTGACCGCTCGCGCGGGCGAGGTCGGCGCCGGCGGTGCTGCGCCGGGGCCCGTGGTCGCCGTACCAGTCGATGACGAGCAGGGTGGCGTCGTCGGCCAGCGCCGGCCCGGCGATCTCCAGCACCGCGTCGGACAGCGCCCGCACCGCCTCGCGGGGATGCAGGTGGGCGATGCCGAGCAGGGCGCGGGGCAGGTCGAGGTCGGCGGCGTTGCGTTCGCGCATGCCGTCGGTGACCATCACCAGCCGGTCGCCGGGCCGCAGCGGCAGTTCCGCGCTGCGGTAGCCCTCGTCGGGGAACATGCCGAGCGGGAAGTTGCCCGGCAGGTCCACCGGTGCGACCCGGCCGTCCCGGACCAGTATCGGCGGTACGTGCCCGGCGTTCAGCAGTTCGCAGCGACCGGTGGTCAGGTCGATGCGGCCCAGCACGGCGGTGAGGTACGCGCCGCGTACGTTGGCGTGCTCCGCGACGGCCCGGTTGGCCTCCTCGGCCTGGACGATCAGGCTGCCGCCGCGCCGCCGTGTGTTGCGCAGGCTGCCGACGCCGAGGGTGGCGGTGAGCGCGCTCGCCACGCCGTGGCCCATGGCGTCGGTGACGCTGAGATGCAGGACGTCTCGTGCCAGGGTGTAGTCGAAGGTGTCCCCGCCGACGCTCGCCGCGGGTTCCAGCCACCCGGAGAGGGCGAAGGAGTTGGCCTCGCAGGTGAACGAGGCGGGCAGCAGGCGACGCTGGATCTCGGCGGAGAGGCTGAACGGTGTGGTGCGCTGCCCCCACTCGAACAGGTCGGTGTGCCTGCGGTTGGCGATGACCACGAACGCCAGCGCGAGCGCGGTGCGGGCGATCCGGCCCACCACGTCGTCGTCCGGCTCGTCGGGCAGGTCGATCTCCAGCAGGCCGATCGCCTCACCGCGGTCGGTGACCGGTGCCAGCACGGTCCAGGTGCCGTCGCCGGGGATGACCGCCGGGGCCTGCTGACGTAGTGCCTGCTCGTAGGGCCCACCGTCGAAGGGGAGGACCTCGGCGTCCTCCTCGTCGTGGCGCCGGCCGGGACCGCCACCGGCCGGCTGGTGGGTCAGCCGGACCAGCGCACGGCCGCTGAGGTCGGCGATCAGCAGCGAGACGCCGAGCGCGTTCAGCGCCGTGGCGATGACGCCGGTGACGGCCTCGACCGCCTCCACCGGGGCGGCGTCCTCGGCCGACTGCAACATCTCGGCCAGCATCGCCTGCTCGCTGTCCTTCACCTCGTGAGCATATTCAGCCCGCCGGACGGCCGCCTCGCGAGCGACACCGGGGGCGGCGGGTCGCGGTCATCGATCAGAGGTTATTGCATATAGTTGGCAACTACCGAATAGTGGCGGTAGTGGGCGCTCCGGCACGCGATGATCGATCCTCGCCGGAGCGCCCGCCCGCTGCCACCCGCAGACGAGTGTTCGAGGGGTTGCCGGTGGCGATCAGACCCAAGCCCGTACGCGTGGCCGCGGTGCTCACCGCCGCGCTGCTCGCCGCCGCCGGCTGTTCGTCGCCCTCGGCGTCGACCGGCGGCACGAGCGATACCGGCACAGTGGTGGTCGCCACCGCGGGCGAGCCGGACACGCTCAACCCGGTGCTCAACTACGGCGTCGACGGCGCCTCGCTGATCTTCGACGGGCTGGTCGCCCGGGACGCCCGCAACGAGCTGGTGCCCGCCCTGGCCCGCGAACTGCCCACCGTCTCGGCGGACGGGAAGACGGTCACCGCGAAGCTGCGCGCGGGGGTGCTGTTCCACGACGGCAGCCCGCTGACCGCCCAGGACGTGGTGTTCACCTACCAGGCGGTGCTCGACCCGAGAGTCGACTCCACGCTTCGGTCCGATCTGGACATGCTCGCCTCCGTCGCCGCGCCCGACCCGGCGACAGTGGTGTTCACGCTCAAGTACGCGTACGCGCCGTTCCTGCAACGGCTGGCGCTGGGGATCGTCCCGGCGAAGGCGTTCGCCGGGCAGGACGTCAACAAGGCCGCGTTCAACCGCAAGCCGGTCGGCACCGGCCCGTACCGGTTCACCTCCTGGACCCCGGGTGACCGGCTCGTGCTCGCGGCGAACGAGACGTACTGGGACGGCAAGCCGGCGAACTCCGGCGTGGTGGTGGCGTTCGTCGCCGACGACAACGTCCGGGCCCAGCGGATGCGGGCCGGCGAGTTCGACGCGGCGGAGCTGGCGCCGAAGCTCGCCTCCGGGTTCGAGAACCGGAACGGCTACCGGGTGCACAAGGTGCCGACCGCCGACTACCGGGGCGTCATGCTGCCGATGGGCAACCCGGTCACCGGCGACCTCGCGATCCGGCAGGCGCTGAACGTCGCGGTGGACCGGCAGGCCATGGTGACGGGTGTGCTCGGCGGTGCGGGCGAGCCCGCGTTCGGGCCGGTGCCACCCACCTCGGAATACGCGGAGCCGTCGATCGCCGGCCGGCCCGCCGCCGACACCGCCGCCGCGACCGCCGCGCTGGACGCCGCCGGGTGGAAGACCGGCCCGGACGGCATCCGCGTCAAGGACGGCCGGGCGGCCGCGTTCGCGCTCCTGTACCCGGCCACCGACAGCCTGCGCAAGGAACTGGCCCTGGCCGTCGTCGCCGACGCGAAGAAGGTCGGCATCAGTGTCACGCCCGAGGGTCTGACCTGGGACGCGATCACCCCGCGGATGAAGAACGACGCGCTGATGATGGGCTACGGCACGCCCTACGACCCGGACTTCGTCTCCTACAAGCTGTTCAGCTCGGCCTTCGCTGGGCAGGGCTTCTTCAACCCCGGCTCGTACCGCTCGGCGGTCACCGACGCCGCGTTGCAGGACGGCCGGGACAACGCCGACCCGGCCGCCCGCAAGGCCGCGTACGCCACGTTCCAGAAGCAGCTCGCCGCCGACGTGCCGTGGGTGTTCCTCACCTACCTCCAGCACACCTACGTGCTGAAGGACGCCGTGACCGGGGTGACGCCGCGGGTGGAGCCGCACGAGCACGACGTCGCCAACAGCATCTGGTGGAACGTGCACACATGGACGAAGAAGCAGTGACCGCGCCCGCGACCGGCCGGCGGCGACTGGCCGGAGCGGGCACCGTGGTCCGGCGGCGGCTGCTGGTCGCAGTACCGGTGCTCGCCGCGACAAGCATGGGCATGTTCGCGCTCGGTGCGGCCTCCCCGATCGACCCGGCCCAGCAGTACGCGGGCGCGGCGGCGTTCACCACCAGCGAGGAGAACCTCGCGCAGATCCGCGCCAACTGGGGTGTCGACGACCCGCTGCCGGTGCAGTACGCCCGCTGGGTCGGCAACCTGCTGCGCGGCGACCTGGGCTGGTCGACCAGCCGGCACGAGCCGGTCACGTCGGTGCTCGCCGCCCGGGCCGGCTGGACGCTGCTGCTCGTCGGCACCGCGCTCGCCCTGGTGCTGGTGGCGAGCGTGCTGCTGGGCACACTGGCCGCGTACCGGCGTGGTGGCTGGTTCGACAGGGCGCTGCGCGCCGTCGCGTACGCCGTGCAGTCCATGCCGGTGTTCTGGATCGGCCTCGCGGCGATCGCCGTGTTCGCGCTCAGCCTCGGCTGGCTGCCCGCCGGCGGGCTCACCGACATCACCGCCACGAGCACCGACCCGGCCGACGTGGCCCGGCACCTGGTGCTCCCGGTGACAGTGCTGGCGATCTCCCAGGCGCCGTGGTTCGTCCTGTTCGTCCGCGACGCGGTCGCCGAGAGCCTGCGCGACGACCACGTGCTGGCCGCCCGAGCCCGCGGGCTCCCCGGCCGGGCCGTCCTGTTCGGACACGCACTGCGTACCGCGCTGCTGCCGTTCCTCACCCTGGTCGGCACGCACCTGCCCGAACTCGTCGGCGGCGCCGTCCTGGTCGAGACCGTGTTCTCCCTGCCCGGCCTCGGCGCGGTCACCGTCGAGGCCGCGCTGGGCGCCGACTTCCCGCTGCTCGCCGCCACGACCCTGGCCACCACCGTCGTGGTGCTGACCGCGAACCTGGTCACCGACCTCGCCTACGCCGCCGCCGACCCCCGGGTACGCCTCGATGACTGATCTCGCCCTCCCCGCGCGCGTCCGGCGCCTGCGCCGCCCCGGCAGCGTGGGCACGACAGTCGCCGTCGTCGTGCTCGCCGGTGTGGTGGCCGCCGCGCTGCTCGCCCCGGTCCTGTGGCCGCTCGACCAGAGCGCCGTCGACCTGTCCCGTACCCGGCTCGCGCCCTCGCCCGACCACCTGGCCGGCACCGACGACCTCGGCCGCGACGTGGCCGTGCGCAGCCTCTACGGCCTGCGCGTCTCGCTGCTCGTCGGCGCGGTCGCCGCGCTCGTCGCAGCGGTCGTCGGCGGCCTGGTCGGCGCCGTCGCCGGCAGCGTCGGCGGGTGGGTCGACCGGGCGCTCATGCGCGTCGTGGACACCGTCGCCGCGCTGCCGCACCTGCTGCTGGGCATCTTCATCGTGGCGATGCTGCGTCCCAGCCTCGGCGCGGTGATCGCGTCCATCGCGCTGACGCACTGGCTGTCCACCGCCCGGATCGTCCGCTCCGAGCTGCTCAGCCTGCGCAACCGGCCGTTCGTGGACGCCGCGATCTCCGGTGGTGCCGGACGCGTCCGGGTGCTCACCCGGCACCTGCTGCCGCACGTGCTGCCGCGCCTGGCGCTGGCGACCACGCTCATGGTGCCGCACGCCGTCTGGCACGAGACCGCGCTGTCGTTCCTCGGCCTGGGCCTGCCGCCGCACCTCGCCTCGATCGGCAACATGATCAACGACGGGCAGCGGTCCCTGCTCACCGGCGCCTGGTGGGCCAGCATCGTCCCCGGCCTCCTGCTCGTGGCGGCCACGCTGGCGCTCGCCGTGCTCACCGGCCGCTGGCGTGACCGCCTCGACCCGCGCGTACGGGCGGAGCTGCACCTGTGACCGCCCCGGCGCTGCTGACCGTCGACGGGCTGACCGTCCGCTTCCGGCTGCGCGACGCGGTCGTGCACGCCGTCACCGACCTGAGCCTCACGCTGCGGCCCGGCGAGCTGCTTGCAGTGGTCGGTGAGTCCGGGTGCGGCAAGTCCGTGCTCGCGCACGCCCTGCTCGGCCTGCTGCCGCGCAACGCCGCAGTCACCGGGCAGGCCCGCCTGCGCGCGCCGGGACGCGACGAGGTCGACCTGATCGGCGCGGGGGAGCGGCACCTCGCCCGGCACGTACGCGGCCGGGGCGTCGGCCTCGTCCCGCAGAGCCCCGCCACCGCGCTCACCCCGGTGCGTACCGGGCGGAAGCTGCTGGAGGAGACGCTGCGCGCGCACGGGCACAGCCGCCGCGACGCGCCCGCCGCCGCCGGCCGGGTCGCCGCCGACGTCGGCCTCGACCCGGCCGACCTGAACCGGTACCCGCACGAGCTGTCCGGCGGCATGGCCCAGCGGCTCGCCACCGCGCTGGCTCTCGCACCGGACCCGCCGGTGCTGCTCGCCGACGAACCCACCACCGGCCTCGACCGGCCGCTCGTCGACCACACGCTGGACCTGCTGCGCCGCCGCTGCGACACCGGCGCCGCCGTCCTGCTCATCACGCACGACCTGGCCGCCGCGCGCCGCGTCGCGGACACCGTCGCCGTGATGTACGCCAGCCGCATCGTCGAACACCGCCCGGCCGGGGCGCTGTTCGACGCACCGGCCCACCCGTACACCGCCGGTCTGCTCGACGCGTTGCCCGACCGCGCGTTCGTTCCGGTACCGGGCCACCCGCCGGCGCTCACCGACCTGCCCGACGGCTGCGCCTTCGCCCCGCGCTGCGCCCGCGCCACCGGCACCTGCGACGCCCTGCCCCGCCTCGCCGCCGACGGCGCGGGCCGGGTCGCCTGTCACCACCCGCTGCGCGAGGGAGTACCGGCATGACGATCACGGTTCCCGGCGCCACCGACGCCGCCGCCCCGGGCGACGCGCCGGCCGGCGGGCTCGCCGCGCACCAGGTCTCCGTCGCGTACGGCGGGCAGCGCGTCCTCGACCGGGTCGACCTGCACATCGCCCCGGGCGAGACGGTCGGGCTGCGCGGCCCGTCGGGCAGCGGCAAGTCCACACTCGCCCGCGTCCTCGCCCTGCTGCACGCCCCGGACGGCGGTCACGTCACGATCGACGGGAAACCGGTCGGCGGCGTCCGCCACCGCCTGCCGGCGCAGGTACGTACCCGCGTCGCGATCCTGTTCCAGAGCCCGCGCGCCGCCACCGACCCGCGGCTCAGCCTCGCCGACATCGTCGCCGAGCCACTGCGCGCCACCGGCACACCGCGCGAGCAGGCCGCCGCCCGCGCGGCGGAGCTTGCCGACCTGGCCGGGCTGACGCCCGACCTGCTGACCCGCCGCCCGCACGCGGTGAGCGACGGGCAACTGCAACGCGCCTGCCTGGCCCGCGCCCTGGTGCACCGGCCGGACTACCTGCTCTGCGACGAGGCCACCGCGATGCTCGACGCCTCCACCCAGGCGCACGTCGCCGCCGTCATCGGCGACTACCAGCGCCGACAGGGCGCCGGGGTCCTGGTCATCACCCACGACCCGGCACTGATGGCCCGCTGGGCCACCCGGGTGGTGGACCTGCCGGCGGCGTGACGTCGCGTCACTCCTGCACCGGGCGGCGTACGGTGCCCAGCGCCCCGGCGACGACCGCCCCGAATCCGACCGCCATGAGCGGCATCCCCATCTCGAACGGCAGCTCACCGACCCAGTTGATGCTGTCGCGCTCCGGCAGTGCGCCCAGGCTCACCGCGACCACCGCACTGGCGAGGAACATCCCGGCCACCGCCGCGCCGACCGCGAGCTTGGCGCACGCCACGCTCCGCCCGGCCCAGAGGCCGGCGAGGACGGCGATCACCAGGGACACCACGACCAGCCAGGTCCAGCCGCCCTCGGTCTCCAGGTAGGCCCAGCCCGAGTACGACCACTGGTGGCGGCGGCTGGCGCGGAACCACGGGATCAGGTAGCCGAGCAGCGCGGTGGCGCTGCCGACCGTGAGCAGCACGTCGGGGGCCGGGCGGTACCAGCGAGGGGAGTCGTCCATGCGTCCGAAAGGTAGCAGTCACCGTCACCGGCGGATCCGCGTGGACGTGGCGGTGGCCCGGCCGCAACGCCGCGACCGGGCCACCGCGCCGTGCGCGGTCAGCCGCCGAGGCTCGTGGCGGCGGACTGGATCGCCGAGGCGAACGTGCTGACCTGGGTGTAGACGCCGGGGTAGTTGGGGCGGGCGCACCCGTTGCCCCAGCTCACGATGCCCACCTGGATCCAGGCGCCGGCGGCGTCCGGGCGGAACATCGGGCCACCCGAGTCACCCTGGCAGGTGTCGACACCGCCGCTGGCGTAACCGGCGCAGATCTCCTCGCTGGGGATCACGTCGCCGCCGTAGTAGCGGTTGCAGGTGGTGTCGTCGACGAACGGCACCGTGGCCTTGAGCAGGTAGCGCTGCTGCGCGCCGCCCTCCCGCGCGGCGCCCCAGCCCGCCACCGTGAACGTGCCGTTGTCGTACGCAGTGCTGGTGGCGATCTTGAGCGTGGCGAGCGAGGTGACCGGGGTGGCGAGCCGGATCAGCGCCCAGTCGTCACCGTTGCCGTTGTAGCCGGGGGCCCGGTAGACGTAGTTGGAGCGGACCTGGATCCGGCTGGAGGACTGGAGGTCCACCACGCCCAGCGTCGCGGTGATGCTGGTGTTGGCGCCGGTACGGCCGACGCAGTGCGCGGCGGTGAGGACCAGTCGCGGGCTGTAGAGCGCTCCGCCGCAGCCCATCGAGAGCCGGACCATGAACGGGAACTCGCCCTGCGCGGCCCGGGTGCCGCCGACGACGTACGGCGTCATGTCCCCGGCCGGTGCCGCTGCGGCGGGCGCCACCGCGGTGACCGCTCCCGCGGTGACCACTGCCAGAACGGCCGCCATCCGGCCGAGGAATCTGCGCCAACGGACCATGGTTCCCTCCAGACATCGACGCTGTGCCGCCCCGCCGGGCCGCACTCGTGGTGGCAGGGAGCCTATGGGCAGGCATCGATGAACGGCAATGGATGCGGGCATCCCGTCTGCGTCATACGCCGCGCGTGCCGACGCCGTGTCCGGCGCCGGCACGTGTCGCCCGCGTGGTCAGCACCAGCCGTTGATCGGCCCGTTGACTCCGGTGGAGAGGTAGGCGTCGGACACCCAGCTTCCGTCGCTGAGCCGGTCCCACAGCGCCGTGGTGCCGTACCGGCCGGTGTGCGAGGTGCCGTTGGCGGAGCAGGAGACGGTGACGGTGGCCCCGTCCGCTATCGATCCGACCGCGCCGTACCCCGTGCCGGGGCCGGAGCGCCGGGTCAGCGTGCCACCGCCGTTGGCGTCGACGACTCCCTGGTTGAAGCCGAGCGCGCCGTAGTTGTAGACGCCGCCACCCCCGCCGACGTAGGCGGATCCGTGCCGGGCGCCACCCTGGTACGCGGCCGCGCCGCTGACGAAGTCCCACTTGCCGATGCCGTGCCCGGCGATCGGCACGTACGCCGAGTTCTGCCGCAGCCCGAAGTGCACGTGCCGGCCCGTGGCGGAGCCGCCGCAGGTGACGTCGGTGCCGGTGTTGCCGAGGTACGCGCCCTGCGCGACGGCGGCGCCGTTGACGGAGATGCTGTTCCACAGGTGGTAGTAGTCGGTCGAGTAGCCCCGGTCGTGGATGACCCGGATCCACCCGGTGCACATCGTGTACGCCGTACCGGCCCGCGCGGCCCGGACCACCTGGTCGCCACCGGCGAGGTCGACCGAACTCCACGGCGCGGCCGCCCCGCCCCAGCCGTGCGGCCCGGAGGTCAGCGTCCACGTCTGCCCGACCGCGAACGGCAGCGCCATGCCGGTGCGGAAGTCCCCGCCCGCGGCCAGTGGCGCCACCGGCGTGCGGAACACGGCCTTCTCGTTCTCGCTCACCAGCGGTGACGCGGCGGCCAGGTCACCGAACGACGCCTCGCCGTCGAAGGCGACGGTCCAGCCCTTGCTGTCGGACCGGGCGAGGAAGACCGATCCGGTGGGGTGCGCGTCCTCGGACCGGTCGGCCAGCAGCACCGCGGTGCCGAAGGCCCACCGGCCGTTCGTGCGGGTGACGGTGATCCGGGCCTGCTGCGCGTCCGCCGCGCGGGCGGTGGCCGAGCCGGCCGAGCCGAGAAGCTTCGCGGTCACGGCGTCGGCGACGGGGCCCGGTGCCGGGCGAGGGGCGGCGGTCGCTGGCGCCGGGGCTACCGCCCAGGCGCCGATGGCCGCCAGGGCGCAGGAGAGCATGAGCCGTCGCATGGAGCCTCCTTATCGACATCTGTCACTGGATTGAGAGGCTATCGACGGTCGTGAAAGTTGTCTACGACTCTCGGCGCGACGGTGAAGGATCTGTGCATCGGGGCGTATCCGGAAGTGGATCTTCCGGTGGGTGGCGGGTTGATCCGCCGCCGACCGGGTAGATGAGCGGGATGCGAGTACCGACCCTGGTCAAGACTGCGGCAGCAGTCGCCGCGACCGCCGCCGCGGGCGCCGCCGCCACCTCCACCGGCACCTCGTCGCGCTGGTACCGCCGCCTGCGCAAGCCCGCCTGGCAGCCGCCGTCGGCCGCGTTCCCCCTGGTCTGGACCCCGCTGTACGGGCTGATCGCGGTGGCCGGCGCCCGCGCGCTGGACCGCTCCGAGGGGCCCGAGCGCGCCGCCTTCGCGCGCGGCTACGCGCTCAACCTGGCGCTCAACGCCGGCTGGAGCGCCCTGTTCTTCGGCGCCCGCAGGCCCGGAGCCGCGCTGGCCGAGATCGCCGCGCTCAACGTGTCCAACGTCGTGCTGCTGGGCCGCGCGGCGCGCACCGACCGTCCCGCCGGGGCGGCACTCGCCCCGTACGTCGCCTGGACCCTCTTCGCCACCGCCCTCAACGGCGCGATCGTCGGCCTCAACCGGGGGCGGTGACCGGATCAGGCCGGGTGGACGTCGGCGGGCGCCGGGCGGGTCGCACGCCACGACGCCAGGAGCCGTAGCCGGTCGGCGTCCGGGCTGCCCGGCTCGGCGGTGAAGACGAGTATGACCGGGCCGGGACTGCCCGGCAGCGGATAGGTGTCCCAGTCCAGGACGATGTCCCCCAGTCCGGGCACCCGGAACGTCTTGGTGCCGCTCACCGAGGCGCGGACGTCGTGCCGTGCCCAGAGCCGCCGGAACTCCGCGCTACGGATGCTCAGCTCGCCGACGACGGCCGTGGCGCGGGGATGGGTCGGGTCGTCGGCGACGGCGGCGCGCATCATGCCGATGTAGTCCAGCGCCTGCCGCTCCCAGTCCGGGCAGCTCCGTCCCCCGGTCAGCGCGTCGTCGAACATCAGCAGGAGCATGTTGAGCCGGCCGGGCGGGTAATCCGCCGGGTCACCGAGCAGCGCCTGCGCCATCGGATTCCAGTCGAGCAGGTCGAGATGCCGGCCGAGGACGACCGCCGGGGTGTCCATCACCCGCAGCAGCCGCCGGGTGCTGTCCGGCACCCGCTCCGGGCCGCGCTCGACGCGCGCGGGCACCGGCCGCCGGGCGGCCCGGGCCAGCGTGAACAGGTGCCGGCGTTCGGTGTCGTCCAGACCGAGGGCGCCAGCGATCGCGTCCAGGACGTCGTCCGAGGGGCGTACCTCCCGGCCCTGCTCCATCCGCTGGTAGTAGTCGGTGCTCAGCCCGGCCAGCAGGGCCAGTTCCTCCCGCCGCAGGCCGGTCACCTTGCGTCGGCCGCCCGGCTCCAGGCCGATGTCGCGGGGGCGAAGTCGGCCGCGCCGGGCGCGGAGGAAGGCGCCCAGCTCGCGGGCGTACGGATGCGGGCTGCTCATGCCGCCAGTCTGCCGCGACGCCGGGCGCCCAGGGTAGGTCCGGCGGACCTAGGCAACCGCGAACGACCGAGACCGGCCGGATCGCTCCTAGCGTCATCGCCGGACGCGAACCCCGCACCCGAGGAGCAGCAGATGACCGGATGGACCGCCGACCGCATCCCCGACCAGCGCGGCCGGGTCGCCGTCGTGACCGGCGCGAACTCGGGCCTCGGCCTGGTCACCGCCACCGAGTTGGCCCGCCGCGGCGCCCACGTCGTGCTGGCCGTGCGGAACACCGCCGCCGGCCGGCAGGCCGCCGGCCACATCGGCGGCGACACCGAGGTACGCGAGCTGGACCTGGCAAGCCTCGATTCGGTACGCGCGTTCGCCGCGAAGCTGACCGCCGACCATCCGACGATCGACCTGCTGGTCAACAACGCCGGTGTGGTGCTGCTCGGCCCGCGCCGTACCTCCGCCGACGGCTTCGAGCTCCAGTTCGCCACCAACACGCTGGGCCCCTATGCGCTGACCGGCCTGCTGCTGGACGCCCTGGCCGGGGCGCGGGCGGCGCGGGTGGTGAGCCTCAGCTCCCTCACCCACCGCAACGCGCGCCTCGACTTCGGCGACCTGATGTCCGAGCGCGACTACCGGGCCTCTGCCGCGTACGGCCGCTCGAAGCTCGCCACCACGGTCTTCGGCGTCGAGCTGGACCGCCGCCTGCGCGCGGCCGGGTCGCCGGTCGTCAGCGCGCTGGCGCATCCCGGTCTCACCCGCAGCAACCTCACGCCGCGTGCCTGGGAGCACCGGGGCCGGCTGGGACGGGTGATCGGGCGGCTCGGCCTGCTCGCCACCCAGCCGGTCGAGCGGGGCGTCCTTCCGCAGTTGCGGGCCGCGACCGACCCGGAGGTACGCGGCGGCCAGTTCTTCGGCCCGTCCCGGTTCTTCGAGACCTGGGGCCCGGTGACCGAGGCGCGGCTGAGCCGGCAGGCCGCCGACCCGGCCGTCGGGAAGCGCATCTGGGCTGCGGCGGCGGAGCTGACCGGTGTTCGTTACCTCTGAACCGGCGGCGCGCAACGACGCGGCCGAGTGGGATTTTGCACTCCCAGTGCACTTGTCTCCGGTTTCGCCGCTGCCTAGCGTCAGGCCATGGCTGACTCGTGGACGTTCGCTGTGGCCCGTGACGACCTCGCTCGCACCACGCTCGTCGACGGCGCCGTGCCCGGCCTCGCCGACGGGGAGGCGCTGCTGCGCGTGGACCGCGTCGGCCTGACCGCCAACAACGTCACCTACGCGGTGCTCGGCGAGGCGATGCGCTACTGGGAGTTCTTCCCGCCGCAGCCGCGCGGGCTCGACGGCGGGTGGGGGCTCCCGCCACTGTGGGGCTTCGCCGAGGTCGTCGCGTCCACGGTGGCCGGCGTCGAGCCGGGGCAACGGGTCTACGGCTACCTGCCGCCCGCAGGCCACCTGGTGGTACGCCCGGACCGGGTGGACGCGTCCGGGTTCCGCGACGCGAGCCCGCACCGGGCCGAACTGCCCTCGCCGTACAACTCCTACCGGGCCACCGACGGCGACCCCGCCTACCGCGCGGAGCAGGAGGACCTGCTGATCCTGTTCCGGCCGCTGTTCTTCACCTCGTTCATGCTCGCCGACCAGGTGATCGACGAGGACGGCTACGGCGCGCGGACGCTGGTGCTGTCGTCGGCGTCGAGCAAGACGGCGTACGCCGCCGCGTTCGAGCTGCACGGCCGCGGCCCGCGCCTGATCGGGCTCACCTCGCCCGGGAACCTCGCCTTCACCCGATCGCTGGGCTGCTACGACGACGTCCTCTCCTACGACGACATCGGCGCGCTCGACGCCGTTCCGACCGTCTACCTCGACCTGTCCGGCTCACCCGCGACCCGCGCCGCCCTGCGGGCGCACCTCGGCGACCTGCTCGTCCGGGACATCGCCGTCGGCCTGACCCAGCAGACGCCCAACGCCGACGCCGCCGGGGAGGTCTTCTTCGCGCCGGTGCGCATCCGCAAGCGGAGCCAGGACTGGGGCCGGGCCGGTCTCGACGAACGCTTCGCCGACGCCTGGCAGCGGTTCTCCCAGGTAGTGAGCGGATGGCTCGACGTGCGGGTCGGCACCGGCCCGGAGGCGCTGCGGGACGCGTGGCTCGACGTCCTCGCGGGCCGGACGCCGCCCCGGGTGGGTCACGTCGTCCAGCTCTGAGAACGCCGCCGATATCGACCGTGACGGGCCGGGTCGGCCGATGCGCGCTAGGCTGTCCCTAACGGGGTGCCGGCGGCTGATCGCCGACCCCTTGCTTTTCCCACGGTTTCCCAGCCGCGATGACTGAGTCGAGCGCTGCCGTGCAGATTTCCTTGGAGCACCACGTGCCCGACAACACGTTCGCCCTGAACCCCTTCCGCGCGGAAGGGTTCGGGGCCACCGACGACGAGCGCAGTCCGATCGCGGACATCAGCGCCGAATCCATGACCCGCCTGCGGAGCCCGTTCACCGCGGCGCGCCCCGCTCGCGAGTCGGCCGGCGCGCCCGCCCGGCGCTAGGCCGTCATCCAGGGTGACGGACGCAGAGACCTACCTCTGAATCGGGTCGTGGGCGGGCGCCACGTGCATCTGGTCCGCCAGGGCGATGACGCGCCGCTCGGCGGTCCGACTGCGGGACCGCTGATCGGCGAGGTGACCGAAATGACCGAGATCCAGCTGGCCGACGTCTTCGTGGAGATGGCCGACACTCTCGTCGACGACTTCGACGTGATCGAGTTCCTGCAGGGGCTGACCGAGAGGTGTGTCGAGCTGCTGAATGTGTCGGCGGCCGGGCTGCTCCTGACCGACAAGCGCGCCACGCTGCGGGTGGTCGCCGCCTCCTCCGAACGCACCCGGCTGCTGGAGCTGTTCCAGCTCCAGACCGGCCAGGGGCCCTGCCTCGACTGCTTCACCTCCGGGCAACCGGTGTCGGTCGCCGACCTGACCCTGACCACCGCCCGATGGCCGAGGTTCAGCGCCGCCGCGGCCGAGGTCGGCTTCGCTGGGGTGCACGCCCTGCCCATGCGCCTGCGTTCCGAGGTGATCGGCGCGCTGAGCCTCTTCGACGTCCGGCCGGGAGCTGTCGACCAGGGCAGGCTCCGCATAGCCCGGGCGCTCGCCGACGTGGCCACCATCGGACTGCTGCAACACCGTGCCATCCACGAGCGCGACATCATCACCGAGCAGCTGCAGACCGCCCTGAACAGCCGTGTGCTGATCGAACAGGCCAAGGGCATTCTGGCCGAGCGCCTCCAGGTGGACGTCGGCCAGGCCTTCGCGATGTTGCGCGACGGCGCCCGCAGCCGCAACCGGCGGCTGTCCGAACTGGCCCAGGCGATCGTCGACGGCTCCGAGCAGCTCGCGCCGGTACCGGTCGCCGACAAGTCCGACTGACGACCGGTTCGACACCTGAGGGTGCTTCGCCGGGCCGCCCGGGTTTCGGCCGGGGGAATGAAGGCGTACGGTGACGGTGTCGCCCGGGTCCCCGGTGGCCGCCAGTCTCGCCGCCACCAGCCCGTTAGGGGCACAGGACAATGGTCACCACAATCGTGACACCGCCGGCCGTGCCGTCCCCTCCGACAGTGACCCCGGCAACGGGGGCGAGTGAACAACTGTTGCGTCGACGCGCGGCCCTGAGCCCCGAAGATCCCGACCGGGCCCGGCTGCGAGCCCGGATCATCGAGGCGAACCTGCCGATGGCGGACCGGCTGGCCCGCCGCTACACCGGCCGCGGAGAGTCATACGAGGATCTGGCTCAGGTCGGCGCGCTCGGTCTGATCAAAGCCGTCGACGGTTACGACACCGACCTGGGCGCGCCGTTCGCCGGCTACGCCATCCCGACCATCCTCGGCGGCATCCGACGACACTTCCGCGATTCGGCCTGGGCGATCCGGCCCCCGCGATCGATGCAGGAACTGAGCGCCCGGGTGCCGGAGGCGCGGAGCAAGCTCGGGCAGCGGCACGGTCGCGAACCAACCGACGCAGAGCTCGCCGACCACCTGGAGGTGACTGTCCCCCAGATCGTGGCCGCCGTCACCGCCTTCGACTTCTATCGTCTGCAGTCGGTGAACGAGCCACGGCCCGGGGGCAACGGTGTCGAGCGGATCGCACACGTCGGCGCCGCCGATCCGGGATACGCGGCAGTGGACGACCACCTCACCCTCCGAGGGCTCCTCGCGGCGCTTCCCCTACGTGAACGTCGGATCCTGACCATGCGGTTCTACGGTGACCTGACCCAGGCAGAGATCGCCGCCCGGGTCGGGCTGTCGCAGATGCACGTCTCCAGGCTGCTGACGCGCTCTCTGGCCCAGCTGAGAGCCGGGATGCTCCGCTGAGCGGTCGCCGGCCGGGCTCTGACGGTACGTGTTCGGCCAGAGGGGTAGTTCCGACATCTTGGACGTACCGATCGGTCAGGCCGCGGGTAGGCTCAGGATGTCGTCCCGGACCCCGACGGCTCCCGGTTCGCGTTGTTCGCGCACCACCGCCGAGATGAGGTCCACCATGACCAGGTTCGCCGACTCCACCCGCTCCGCCACCGTGCGGTCCACACCTGAGATCAACAACCGGCCCCGTCCGGTGCCGCGCGTCCGCGCCCCGGGATCGCTGGTCGCGATCACGGCCTTCGCCGTGGTGCTGCTCCTGCTTCTGATCTTCATCCTGCAGAACGGTCAACGCACGACCGTGCACTTCTTCGGTGCGAGCGGGGAGCTCCCGATGGGGGTCGCGCTGTTGCTGGCCGCGGTGTTCGGCGTGCTACTGGTGACCGTCCAGACCACCACGCGACGCGTCATCCAGCTGCGGCTGGCGACCCGCAGGCGCCGCGCCACCCCCGGCACCCGTCCAGACCTCGCCGGCACCGACCCGGACGCCGGCGTACGAGAGGGACGGAACTGATGGTCCGCTCAGCCCAGGACCGCATGACGTGGGTCTGCACCAGTGACCTGCCGACGGCACGCCTGCGGCTGGCCGATCCACCGTCCAGCCGCGCGATGTTCGACGGCGGTTGGTGGCCCACGTCACGAGACCCGGTCGTCGAACTGTCCAGCCTGATCACCGCGCTCGCCGCCCGAGGCGACGGCGTGATCGAACGGGTCATGCTTCCGCCGGCGGCCTGGGACAGCCATCCGACGCGGATCGGTGTCGGCGGCACCGTGGTGCGGGTGGGCTGGTTCGCCACCCTCGACGCCGAGCGGGTGATCCTGACAGGCACGCCGAATCTGCGGATCGACCTGGCCGTGACAGCGCCGGTCCGGGCCTGAACGCCCGGACCAGCCCGGCCCGGGGGCGGGCCATGACCGTTCCGCACCGCTTCACAAGGGGGTACCGATGAGGATCGCCAGATACCGGATCGCTGCGGCGCTGCGCGAGCGCGGGCAGAAGGTCAGGGCCGAATGGGTCGAGCGGGAACTGCCGGAGCTGGTGGATTCCGACCAGCACGCCGGGCTGCTCGCCACCCTGCGTCTCGATCCGGCCGACCTCGCCGCCACCCGGTCCTGGTGAGGGTTGCCCTGCTCGGGCCGATCGCCTGGCGGACACCCCCGCACCACTACGGTCCCTGGGAGCAGGTGACCGGGCTGCTCGCCGAAGGGCTGGTCACTCGCGGCGTGGACGTGACCCTCTTCGCGACACTCGACTCCGTCACGTCCGCCGCCCTCGACGGCGTGTGCCCCCGTGGCTACGCCGACGACCCGGGAATGGACGGGCGGGTGTGGGAGGCGATGCACGTGTCCCACGCGATGGCCCGTTCCGGCCGGTTCGACCTGGTGCACAGTCATCTCGACTGGCTGCCGCTGGCGTTCGCCGAACACTGTCGTGCTCCGCTGCTCACCACCGTGCACGGCTTCTCCGGCGCGGGCATCCTACCCGCGTACGCCCGGGCCCGCTCGTCCTACGTGTCGATCTCCGACGCCGACCGGAGCGCGGAACTCGACTACGTCGCCACGGTGTACCACGGTGTCGACCTCACCGGGCTGCCGTTGAGGCGGGAGGCGGGCCCGGGACTGGCCGCCTTCGGCCGGATCCATCCGGACAAGGGCATCCACACCGCCATCGAGATCGCCCGCCGCGCCGGACGGCCGCTGACCATCTGCGGCATCGTGCAGGACGAGCGGTACTTCGCCGAACAGGTGGCCCCGCACATCGACGGCGACCAGGTCGTCTTCCTCGGCTCGGTCGGCCCGAAACGACGTGCGGAGGTGCTGGGCGCGAGCGCCGCGCTGCTGCACCCGATCGCCTTCGAGGAGCCGTTCGGGCTGTCCGTGGTGGAGTCGATGGCCTGCGGCACGCCTGTCGTCGCGTACGCGCGAGGATCCATGCCGGAGGTGGTCGACGAAGGGGTGACGGGCTTCCTCGTGCACACCGTCGAGCAGGCGGTCGACGCCGTCACCCGGGCTGCCGAGCTGGACCGGGCCGCCTGTGGGGCGCGGGCCCGGGAGCGCTTCGGCGGCGACCGGATGGCCACCGAATACCTTGCCGTCTACGACGACCTCATCCGTCGACCGAGACGCTGAACCTGCCGGGGGCGCCCCGCACCGGGCAGCTCCCGAATCCGTTCCGCCGGCCACACACGCTGGCCGGCGTACGCCGATACCGCGTGAGGCTCGTCCCCGTACCCCGGAGGTGGCCGACAACCGGAAGGCCCGACACCCATGCCCAGCTACGGATTTCTCAGCACCCACCCGCCGACACGGTGTGGACTGGCCACCTTCAACTCCACCCTCGCCGCCCACCTGACCGCCGACGGCACGCGCGGTGGCATCGTCCGGGTCACCGACCGCGGCGACGACCAGCGGGCCGGGCCCGGGGTCGTGCACACCTGGTCGACGTGCACCCAGGCCGGCTGGCGGGACGCCGCAGCCGCCCTGAACGCCTTCGACGTGGCCGTCGTGCAGCACGAGTACGGCATCTACCCCGGGGCCGACGGCGAGGACGTCCTGCCGGTGTTGCGCCGGCTCACCGTGCCCAGCATCGTGGTCCTGCACACCGTGCTCCGCCGTCCGACCGCCCGGCAGAAGTCCCTGCTTGAGCAGATCGTCGCCGCCGCCGGAGCGGTCGTCACGATGACCGGCACGGCTCGCGACCGGCTGCTCGTCGGCTACTCCGTACGGCCGGAGAAGGTCACTGTCATCCCGCACGGCGCCGCCGAGCACGTCCGCGTGCCCGCCGACCGCCGTACCCGCCCACACCTGCTGACCTGGGGACTGCTCGGCCCCGGCAAGGGCGTCGAGTGGTCGTTGCAGGCGCTCGCGCGGTTGCAGGACCTCGACCCGACCCCCACCTACACCGTCGCGGGCCGGACCCACCCCAAGGTGGTCGAGCACCACGGGGAGGCGTACCGGTCGGGACTGCACCGGCTCGGCGCGCAGCTCGGCATCGCCCACGCCGTGGACTACCAGGACGTCTACCACGACCAAGCCGCCCTCGGCCGGTTGATCCGCTCCGCCGATGTGGTCGTGCTGCCCTACGACTCCCGCGAACAGGTCACCTCAGGTGTGCTGGTCGAGGCGGTGGCCGCCGGGGTGCCCGTCGTGGCCACCGCCTTCCCGCACGCCGTCGAACTGCTCACCGGCGGCCCCGGTCTGGTCGTACCCCATCGGGATCCGGCGGCGCTGGCCGCCGCGATCCGGCGGATCCTCAGCGAACCGGGCCTGGCGGCCCGGCTGGCCGGCCGCGTCCGCCCGATCGCCTCGGACCTGCGCTGGCCGGCGGTGGCGGCCCGCTACGGCGCCCTCGCCGAACGGCTCGTCGCCGCCCGCCTTACCGCGGCCAGTGCGGCATAGGCGTGACCGCGACCACTGGTCTGTCCAGCGTGCCGGACACCGGCCGCCGGCAGCCGACGCCCCGGCCGAGCTTCGCGCACCTGATTCGGTTGAGTGACGACACCGGGCTGTTCGAACACGCCCGGCACGCCATCGTCCGGCGCGAGCACGGTTACTGCACCGACGATGTCGCCCGCGGCCTGGTCGTCACCAGCCGCGAACCGGAGCCGGCCGAGGAGGTGCTGCGGCTCGCCGAGCGCTACCTCGCCTTCCTGACCCACGCCCAGGACGTCGGCGGCGCCTTTCACAACCGGCTCGGGCACGACCGGCGCTGGACCGACGAGGCCGGCCTCGGCGACTGGTGGGGCCGGGCGCTGTGGGGGCTCGGCACCGCCGCTGCCCGCAGTCCCGCCGCCTGGATCCGGGAGGAGGCACTCGTCGCCTTCAGCCGGGGCGCCAACCGGCGCTCCCCGGCGCCGCACACGATGGCCTTCGCCGGGCTCGGCGCGGTCGAGGTGCTTCGCCGCCACCCCGCCCACGCTGCCGCTGCCGCGCTGCTGACGGACGCCGCGACGACGATCGGCGGCCCCGGATCCGACCCGCGGTGGCCCTGGCCGCAGCAAGGGCTGACCTACGCCAGCGCGGCCCTCGCGGAGGTCGTCGTCGCCGCCAGCCAGCTGCGTCACGGGGGACCCTCCCTCGACGACGGGCTACGGATGCTGGCCTGGCTGCGTGAGGTCCAACTGCGCGACGGGCGGCTGTCGGTCATACCCGCCGGCGGGTGGCGGCGCGGCGCGGCACGGTTGCGCCACGACCAGCAACCGATCGAGGTCGCCGCCTTCGCCGACGCCTGCGCCACGGCCGCCGAGGTCACCGGCGATCCCGGTTGGGAGGCCGGGATACGGCAGGCGGTGGGGTGGTTCCTCGGTGAGAACGACACCGGCACGCGGATGTGGGATCCGGCGACCGGCGGCGCCTACGACGGTCTGACCACGCACGGGCCGAACGCCAACCAGGGCGCCGAGTCGACCCTCGCGCTGATCTCCACCCTGCAGCACGCCCGGCGGTGGTCGTGACCGGGAGCCTGGCCGTCCGGCAGGACGTCGTCCTCACCCCGGACCCACGCCGGGTGATTCTCAAACTCTTCGTCCCGGGCGAGGACGCCGCCCTGGTACGCAGCCGCGCGAGGGCGCTCATCGACCGCGTCGCGCACCTCGACGAGGAGGAGACCGGCCGTCTGTTGCGGGGCACCTTCGAGCGCTTCGGAGCTCGGCACCGGGATCTGGACGGCCGGCTTCACCACCACTACGACCTGGTGCGGCACCGCGCCGCCCGGGCCTGGGACCTTTCCCCCGCCGCCCGTCTCCTGGTCGGCGCCTACTTCAGTCACGAGTACGCGGTCGAGTCCGCCGCGCTGTGCAACCCGTCGATGGTGGTCCACCCCGATCAGACCGGTCTGAGCGCCGGGCAGGTACGCGCCGCGGTCAGCCTGCGCCAGATCGGCGAGGGCCACCTGTCGTCCATCGGCTTCGCCACCGCCGTCCTCGGACCCGGACGCCGACTGACAGTCGCCGAACGCTCGGGTCCGCTCGTGGTGGGGCAGCGGACCGGCGTACGGCACCGGCGGGACCTCCTGGCCGCCGGCCTGGCCGAGGTGGACTGCGACAACGAGATCACCGCCACCGTGCTGGACGCCCTGCCCGAACGGTACGACGAGGCCACCTTCGAGCGGGTGCTCGGCGACCTGCCACCGGACCTGCTGTCCCGCAGTGGCGGGATGGCCAGTCTCGAACAACTGCGCCGCACCAACGCCGCCGGCTACGCCACCGCCTTCCCCGCCGACACCGCCCTGCATCAACGGGTGCTCTGGCCGGCCACGCCGGCGGAGAGCAACGGCATGGAGGACGCCCGGTTCGTGCGGTTCACCGACGAGAACGGACCGGTGTACCGGGCCACCTACACCGCCTACGACGGCCGGCGCATCGCCACCCGCACGCTGGCCAGCACCGACCTGCGCCGATTCGAGGTCACCCCGATGCGCGGGCCGGGCGTCCGCAACAAGGGCGTCGCGCTGTTCCCCCGTACCGTCGGCGGCCGGCACCTCGCCCTGTGCCGCGCCGACGGCGAGACCATCGGCCTGACCTGTCTGAACGGCGAGAACCGGTGGCAGGAACCGGTGCCGTTGCACGCCCCCCGGGACAGCTGGGAGCTGATCCAGGTCGGCAACTGCGGGTCGCCCATCGAGACCGACGACGGCTGGCTGGTGCTCACCCACGGCGTCGGCCCGATGCGCCGCTACGCCATCGGCGCGCTCCTGCTGGACCTGCGCCGACCGGAGCGGGTCGTCGCACGGCTTCCCGGCGCGCTCCTGTCACCCGACGAGGCAGACCGGGACGGATACGTACCGAACGTCGTCTACTCCTGCGGCGGGCTCGTGCACGCAGGCGAGCTGTGGCTGCCGTACGGGGCGAGCGACGCCCGGGTCGGCTTCGCCACCGTGCCGCTGGCCGCGCTCATCGGGGCGATGGTGCGATTGCCGCACGGCCCCTCCGCCCAGGCGGCGGGGTAGACGAAGGACGCGCCCGCTCCAGGCCCCGGCGCGGCGTCGACGCTTCCCGGGCGCGGGATCGACCGGTGGTCAGCGGTTGAGGTAGGCGGCCAGGCCGCCGAGTTCCTCGTTGGCGATGAAGACCGAACGCACGTTGATGATTGCCTCCTCGACGTGGAGCGGACAGCCCCACGCCGAGTTCCTCGTTGGCGATGAAGACCGAACGCACGTTGATGATTGCCTCCTCGACGTGGAGCGGACAGCCCCACGCCGAGTCGCCCCACGAGTCAGCGATCTTGATCTCGGCGGGTGCCGTGCAGCCGTCGCCGCCGCCGAGCTGACACCGCTCGGGGCGCGGAGTGGCGGCCTGCGCGGCGGCGGCGGCGCGCAGCCGGGCGGTGAGTTCCGCCGCCGCGGCGGCGCGCTGTTCCGCCTCGGCCCGTAGTTCCCGCTCCGCCCGCACCACCCGGGCCAGCTCGTCGTGGGCGGCCCGGGCGCGGGCGTCCGCGTCGGCCTTCGCCTGTTCGATGTGGTGGCGTTCGATGGCCAGCGCGGCGGTGCCGGTGAAGACCCGGGCGAGCGCCAGGTCGGCGTCGCGCGGGACACGCGGGGTGCGGTGGTACATGGCGAACGTGCCGAGCAGGCCGCCGTCGCGGGCCAGAATCGGCGTGGACCAGCAGGCGGCCAGCCCGGCCCGCTCGGCCAGGTCGCGGAAGTCGGCCCAGAACGGGTCGGTGGCGATGTCGGTGACGACGACCGGTTCCCGCCGGTGCGCGGCGGTGCCGCACGAGCCGACACCCTCACCGGTGGCGATCCCGTCGATGGCCTGGTTGTAGAAGTCGGGCAGGCTGGGCGCGGCGCCGTGGCGCAGGTGCCGGCCGTCGGCGTCGGCGAGCAGGACGGAGACGAGCACCTCCTGCGGCGCGAGGTTCTCGATGCAGCGGGCCATCCCGTCGAGCACCTCGGCCAGCGGCGCCTGCCGGGCGATCTGCTCCAGCATCGCGCGGTGCTCGGCCATCAGCCGTTGCGCGTGCTTGACCTGCGTGGTCTCCACGCCGATCACGCGGATCCCGGTCACCGTGCCGTCGGCGTCGCGGCGTGCCTCGTAGGTGAAGTCGAAGAACGCCTCCCGCGCCTGCGGCCCGGCGCCGAGCATGATCCGGGCGTCGTGGCCGGTGTACGACTCGCCAGTGCGGTAGACCTCGTCCAGCAGGGCGATGAAGCCCTGGCCGTCGAGTTCGGGCATCAGCTCGGCGAGCGCGACCCCGGTACGGGCCCGTTCCTCGCCGATGGCGGTGAAGAACGCCGGGTTCGCCGCCTCCACCACGTGCGTCGGCCCGGCGAGCGCGGCGAAGACGGCGATGGACTTGCCGAACAGTGTCCGCAGATCCTCGTCCGCGGGCCGCCCGGCGACCGGCGAACCCGCCGTAGGCAGATGCTGGCCTGGTAGCGCCGTCATGCCTGGTCTTCCTCCCACGCCCGCCTCGTCGACCGTCGCCAGATTACGGGGCAGTGGCCGGCGTTCACATCTTGGCATCGACGCCCGCCTCCGTTACCGTCGTGGGAACGCTCCCATGAACTTAGATACATCTATTTGATCAGGAGGAAACACGACGTGGCTATCCTCTCGTCCCGCCGCAGTTCAGCGGCCATCAGCGTGGCCGCGGTCGCGGGGCTCGCCGCGGCCGGCGTCGGTCTCGCCGTCGGCGGCGCGTCCGCCGGCACCGTGTCCGGATCGCTCTACCGCGACCCGTCCTCGGCGGTCGTCCGCTGGGTCGCCGCCAACCCCGGCGACTCGCGCGCCGCCGTCATCCGCGACAAGATCGCGAGCCAGCCACAGGCCCGCTGGTACGCCAACTTCAACCCGTCGACCATCCAGTCCGAGGTCTCCGCGTTCATCGGCGCCGCCAACTCGGCGCAGCAGATCCCGGTGCTGTCGGTATACGAGATCACCAACCGGGACTGCGGCGGCGCGAGCGCGGGCGGGGCGCCGGACCTCAACCAGTACCAGACCTGGGTGTCCAACTTCGCCCGCGGACTCGGCAACCAGACCGTCCTGATCATCCTGGAGACCGACTCGCTCGCGCTCCAGACCTGCCTGAGCACCGGTGAGCTGAACGCCCGCAACCAGGCGCTCACCACGGCGACCCAGACCATCAAGTCGGCCAACCCCAACGCCAAGGTGTACCTCGACGGCGGCCACTCGACCTGGAACAGCGCCAACGACACTGCGAACCGGCTCCGCGCGGCCGGCGTGCAGTACGCCGACGGCTTCTTCACCAACGTGTCGAACTTCAACCCCACCTCCAGCGAGGCGAACTTCGGCCGGGCGGTCATCTCCGCGCTCAACGGCATGGGCATCTCCGGCAAGCGGCAGGTCATCGACACCAGCCGCAACGGGGGAGCCGCCGGTGACTGGTGCGCCGACGACAACACCGACCGGCGCATCGGGCAGTACCCGACGACGAACACCGGCGACGCCAACATCGACGCGTACCTCTGGGTGAAGCCCCCGGGTGAGGCCGACGGCTGCCGCTACACGGCCGGTTCGTTCCAGCCGGACCTGGCCTTCAGCCTCGCGAACGGCGCGCCGAACCCGCCCACCACCGCGCCGCCGACGACCAACCCGCCGACGACCGCTCCGCCGACCACGGCCCCGCCGACGACCGCGCCGCCCACCACGGCGCCGCCGACCACGCCGCCGCCGGCCGGTAACGGCTGCTCCGCGTCGGTCGCGATCAACCAGTGGAACGGCGGCTTCACCGCCAGCGTGAACGTCACCGCCGGCTCCGCGGCCATCAACGGCTGGACCGTGACCGTCGCGCTGCCCGGCGGCGCCGCGATCACCGGCACCTGGAACGCCCAGGCCAGCGGCACCAGCGGCACCGTCCGGTTCACGAACGTGGGCTACAACGGGCAGGTCGGCGCCGGCCAGACGACCAACTTCGGTTTCCAGGGCACCGGCACCGGCCAGGGCGCCACCGCCACCTGCGCCGCCTGACCGGCCCCGACCCTCATGTCGTGGCCCGGCGTGGAGGAACTCCTCCACGCCGGGCCGCCCTCGTCCACCTGCCGTACCCGGCATCGTCGTCGTCCCGGTGGACGGCGTGGCGCCGAGCCCGCTCGTCGTGGCGTGGCGGCGCCGCGACCGCAGGTCACTCGTGCACGGCTTCGTCGACGTCGCCACCGCCCGGTGAGCACCTCACCGGGCGGGGGCGGCCGGAGTCACGCGGCGACGAACCGCCGCGCCCTCGTCAGGTTGCGCGCCAACTCCTCGCGGTTCTGGTGCGCGTGGCGGAGCCACGCCGGCTGACCCGGGCCGGTACGCCAGGACTCACTCAGCGGACTGTTGTCCACTGTGTCGAAGCCGAACCGGTCGTAGAGCCGTGTCACCAGCTCGACCGCCTCCGGGTGGTCGCTGGAGACGGACAGCGCCAGCCGGTCCGGCGCGCCGGCGGGCCGGGCCGAGGTGAGCAGCCGTGGCGCCTGGATGTGGGTGAACGCCTTCGCGACCTTCGACGTGGGGAGCTGTTCCTGGCGCAGCTCGTGGACCGTCTTCTCGCCCGAGTCGAGGACCGGGATGTTCCCGTCCCGCCAGACCATGTAGTTGTTCGTGTCCAGCACGACCTTGCCGGCCAGCTCCTCGACCGGCATGTCGTTCACGACCTTGAGTGGCACGGCGACGATCGCGAAGTCGCCCGCTGCCGCCGCCTCCGCGGCGTACGCCGCCCGCGCCGACGGCCCGAGTTCGGCCACGAGGTCCGTCAGCGTGTGCGGTCCCCGCGAGTTGGCGATCACGACCGTGTACCCGGCCGCTACCGCCGCGCGGGCGAGCTGGCTGCCGACCTCGCCCGCGCCGATGATGCCGATGGATGTCATCGTCGGTGGTCCGTCAGCGGGCGGCGGTGAGCTGCCGCAGCATCTCGGCCGAGTCGTGCAGCGCGGTCATCTGCACGAACCGCCCGTCGCTGACCTTGTAGATGGCGTACTCGACGATTTCGAACGAGGCGCCGGAGGGCGGCACGCCCAGCCACTCCTTCACCGGCGTGCCGTAGTTGATCGCGCGTACGGCGATCCGGTCGCGGTCGAACAGCAGTTCCTTGACCTCCCAGCGGAGATCCGGAACGGCGTCCACGTCGTGCTTCTGCACCGCGAGCACGTCGTCCCGGGTGCCCGGCTCGCCGTTCAGCATCACCGTGTCGTTGATGAACTCGTCCATGCCGTCGAACTCGTGGGCGTTCAGTGCGGCGACGTAGCGCAGGTACCAGTCGCGGAGATCGTGCTGAGTCATGTCACTCTTCCTCTGCTGTGCGGATGATGTGCGGATGCGGTCGGGGCGGACGGTTACCAGCTCAGGGGCCCGAGGTCGTCCTGGAGGGTTCCGGTCGGGCCGTCGGGGGGAAGCGTCGCCAGGCGTACGACGGTCCGGGCGCTCTCCGCCGGGGTCCTGCCGCCGCCGATCGCGGCGGTCAGGTCGGTGGCGGTGTAGCCCGGCTCGACCGCGTTGAACCTGATTCCCGGCTGGGACTTGGCGTACTGGAGGGTGATCATCGTGGCGGCGGACTTCGACGCCGAGTAGAGCGGTGACGTCAGGTGGTACTCCGGCCGGTCGGGGTTGGTGACCGCCCAGAAGGAGCCGGCGCTGCTCGACACCGTGACCACTCTCGGATTGGACGACCGGCGCAGCAGCGGCAGCGCCGCCTCCGTGACCCGGACGATCCCGACCACGTTGGTGTCGAAGACGCGCAGGGCGGTCGGCCCGTCGACGACGCCGTTCTCGGCGATGCCGGCGTTGTTGACGAGGACGTCCAGCCGCCCCTCGTCGGCGTCGATGGTCGCCAGCGCCTTCGTGACCGAGTCGTCGTCGGTCACGTCGAGCGGCACGAACCGTGCCCCCAGAGCCGAGGCGGCCTCCTCGCCCCGCCCGGTGTCGCGCGCTCCGACGTAGACGACGTGCCCCAGGTCGAGAAGCTGTCTGGCGATCGCGAAACCGATGCCCTTGTTCGCGCCGGTGATCAACGTGACGGTCATGCTGTTCCCTCGTGTTCCCAGTTTTGTACTGATCGGTTCGTGGACCACCGTAACAGCTTTCTGTACCGATCGGTTCGTGGGCTGGGTCACTTCTGTACCGAGCGGTATAGTCGAGGCATGGGCACTGAGACTCCGACCCCGGGACGGCCGCGGGCCTTCGACGAGCAGACGGTCCTCGACCGGGCCGCCGAGGTCTTCTGGCGGCAGGGCTACGAGGGCGCGTCGCTGAGCTCACTCACCAGGGCGATGGGCATCAACCGCCCGAGCCTGTACGCCGCGTTCGGCAGCAAGGAAGAGCTGTTCAAGCGGGCCTTCGACCGCTACCACGAGACCAACCTGGCGAACGCGCGCGCCGCCCTCGACCAGCCGACCGCGTACGCCGCGATCGAAGCCTTCCTGCGCGCGAGTGCCGACAACCTGACCGCGGGCGGCCACCCCGCCGGCTGTCTCTCCATCCAGGGCGGCCTGGCCTGCTCCCCGGAGAACGCCCGCATCTCCGAGATCCTCGCCGCCGGCCGGGCGGCCACCGAGGCCGCGCTCGAAGAACGGCTGTCCCGTGCGGCGAAGGAGGGTGATCTCCCGGACGGCCTGGACAGCCGGGCGCTCGCCCGTTTCGTGATGGCGCTCAGCGAGGGGCACGCCGTCCACGCGGCGGCCGGCGCGAGCCGCGAGGACCTTCAGGCCTCCGTCGACGTCGCCATGCGAGCGGTCGCGGCACTCCATCCCGGTTCCGGAGGGTAGTCGTCCGGATTCACTCAGCTACTTCTCAGGTGGCGTTGGTAGCTTCCCCGCTCGATGGCTTCCATTATGGACGCCGCTGGTCTCGTTGTGGCACAAGGGTTTCACGTGAAAGTTTCACAGTTCCCGTGTCGCACGTACGACGGTCGTCGAGGGAGAGGTTCGTGGTGCTCAAGAAGATGCTTGGTGCGTTCGGGGTGGGCGGCCCGAGCGTCGATACGGTCCTGTCCAATCCGAGCACCCGCCCGGGCCTGATGCTGGGCGGGCAGGTGAACCTGACCGGCGGCAGCCACGACGTGGCGATCGATCACATCACCGTCGGGCTGGTCACCCGGGTGGAGATCGACGGCGCGGAGGAGGAGTACGACGCCCTCGTCGAGTTCCATCGCGTACAGGTGGCGGGTGGTCTGAACCTGCGCGAGGGGCAGCAGTTGTCGCTGCCGTTCCAGGTGGCGATGCCGTGGGAGACGCCGGTGACCGACCTGTACGGCCAGCGTCTGCACGGCATGACGATGGGCCTGCGTACCGAGGTGGCGATCCGCGGCGCGATCGACAAGGGCGATCTGGACCCGGTGTACGTCCACCCGCTGCCGGTGCAGGAGCGCATCCTCGAGGCGTTCGGCCGGCTCGGCTTCGGGTTCAAGGGCGCCGACCTGGAACGCGGGCACATCTCCGGGCTGCACCAGAGCCTGCCGTTCTACCAGGAGATCGAGTACTACGCCGCCCCGCAGTACGCCCACGGCGTCAACGAGGTCGAGCTGACCTTCGTCACGAACGAGCGCGGCGTCGACGTGGTGCTGGAGTTCGACAAGCGCGGTGGCCTGTTCGCCGGCGGCCACGACTCGTACGGCCGCTACCACGCCGCGCACGCCGACGCCGACCGTGTGGACTGGGCCGCACAGGTCGACACCTGGGTCCGCCAGGCCCTCGACGGCTACCAGAGCCTGCACGCCGGCCACGGCTACGCCCCGCCCGCCCAGGGCTACGGCGCTCCCGGCTACCCGCCCCCGCCGCCCGGCTACGGGCAGCCCGTGTACGGCGCTCCCGGCTACGGGCACGCCGCGTACGGCCACCCCGGCGGGCACCACAAGGAGCACCACCACCAGGAGCACCACGGCGGGCCCGGCATGGGTGCCGTTGCCGCGGGCGTGGTGGGCGGTGCGGCCCTGGGCTTCGCCGGGGGCATGGTCGCCGACGAGGTCTTCGACTCCTTCGGTGACGACGAGGGCGGCGACGAGGAGGCGTGAGCCAACCTTTTTCCACAGTGGACTGACGCGCCCGCTCCATGATCTAATTCGGCAGTTTTGTCCGTAGACGATCGGTTTCCACCGATCGGGATTTCGAAGGAGTGCGCATGCCCGTCACCGCCGACCTCACCAAGCTGGTCGACAAGGCCTACCAGGACAAGACCCTCACCGAGATCGTCGACGCCCCGGTGTCCGCCCTCGCCGGGGTCAGCGACGGCGACGCGAAGCTCCTCAAGGACGCCTTCAACATCACCACCGTCGGCGACCTGGGCCGTAACCCGTACTTCCGGACCGCCAACGCCCTGGTCGCCCTGACCGGCGCCAAGTAGCACCACCGCCGGCGGCCCGGGAGACCTCTCCGGGCCGCCGGACGCCGGCTCCGGCCAGTGTGGTTGGTTTCGGACGCTTCCGGGCAAGGGCTCGTCGGCACCTGTGCCAGCGGTCCGCCGGGGCGCTGGCACACTGACCACCCACACCGTGACGTACGACGAGGGGAACAGCCGATGGCGGCGGAGGGCAGCACCAAGGCCGTGGTGACGGCGCTGGTCGCGAACCTGGGTATCGCGGTGAGCAAGTTCGTGGCCGCCGGCATCACCGGGTCGGCGTCGATGCTCGCCGAGGGCGTGCACTCGGTCGCGGACTCCACGAACCAGGCTCTGCTGCTGGTCGGCGGCAAGCGTGCCCGCCGTGCCCCCACCGCGCTGCACCCGTTCGGGTACGCCCGCGAGCGCTACGTCTATTCGTTCATCGTGGCGATCATCCTGTTCACCCTCGGCGGCCTGTACGCCCTCTACGAGGGCTATCACAAGATCAGCGACCCGCACGAGCTGTCCTCGCCGCTGATCGCCGTCGCCGTCCTGCTGATCGCGATCGCCCTGGAGGGCTTCGCGCTGCGGACCGCGGTGAAGGAGGCGAACAAGGTACGCGGCACGCGGAGCTGGGCCTCCTTCGTCCGCCACGCCCGCGCCCCGGAACTGCCGGTGATCCTGCTGGAGGACGCCGGCGCCCTGCTCGGCCTGCTGTTCGCCCTGTCCGGCGTGGGCCTGAGCGTGCTCACCGGGAACGCGCTCTTCGACGGCATCGGCACCCTGTGCATCGGCGTCCTGCTGGTCGTCATCGCCGTCGTCCTGGCCGTCGAGACCAAGAGCCTGCTCATCGGCGAGGCGGCACTGCCCGAAGAGGTCTCCGCGATCCACACCGAGCTGGTCTCCACCCCGGGCGTCGACCGGGTCATCCACCTGCGCACTCTGCACCTCGGGCCGGAGGAACTCCTGGTCGCGGCGAAGATCGCCATCAGCACCTCCGACCGGGGAGTCGACGTCGCCGCCGCCATCGACGACGCCGAGGCGCGGATCCGTCGGGTGCTGCCCATCGCCACGGCGATCTACCTCGAACCCGACATCGACCGGCAGCCCGCCCGCACCAGCGCCACCTGACCCGGAGGTCCGGGTCGGTGCCCGGGTCACCGACGTCGGCGTAGTGCCGAGGAAAGCGGCGGGGACTGCTCTGTCCGGGCGGGCTGACGGCGGAGCGGGTCAGTCGGCCTGGGCCGGGGTGTCCGGCGTGGACCTGGGGCGGCGCTTGCGTGGTGCGGCCGAGCGGGGCGGCAGCGCGCGCATGTGGTCGCGTACCCGGGTCATGATGTCGCCGAGGTGACGCACGTCGTCGTCGGAGAGCGGGTTGAACAGCAGCAGCCGCGACACCTCGATGTGGCCGGGCAGGATCCGGCGGAACAGGGCGGCGCCCGCGTCGGTCAGGGCGACGAGGGTGGCTCGTTCGTCACCGGGAAAGCTGCTGCGAGTGATCAGGCCGGCCTTCTCCAGCAGTCCGGCCTGATATGTCAGCCCACTGCGGCTGTAGACGACGCCGTCGGCGAGCTGGGTCATGGTCAGCGGCGTCTCGGACCGCGCGAGGTTGGCCAGCAGTTGGAACTGCACGTAGCTGATGCCGCCCTCGGTGCGTAGCTGCTGCTCGACGTGGTGTTGCAGCAGGCTGACGGCCTCCAGGAGCGCGAAGTAGGTCTGCAGCTGTTCGGGGTGCAGCGGTGGCACCCCGTCGTCGCTGCCGTCCCCCGCCGTGCGGGTGGATGTCATGTGCGCACCTTACCTGCTTCGAACTCGCAGCATTGTGAGTGGTGTCACTCCTCGCGTGGCTTTGCTTCGAACTCGAAGCGACCTAGGGTCGAGTCATGCTTCGAGTTCGAAGCGGTTACCCGAGGAGGACACCATGAAGGCAGTGCGCTACCACTCCCACGGCGGCAGCGACGTGCTCACCTATGAGGACACCGAACGGCCGGTGGCGGGAGCCGGAGAGGTGGTCGTCCAGGTGGCCGGCACCTCGTTCAACCCGGTGGACGTGGCGATCCGCGCCGGCTACCTGCGGGACGTCTTCCCGCTGACCTTCCCCCACACGCCGAACTTCGACGTCGCCGGAACCATCACCGAGGTAGGCGAGGGCGCCGGCAACTGGAACGTCGGTGACGCGGTCCTGGCGTTTGCGCCGATGGCCGCGCCGGGAGCGGCCGCCGAGTACGCGGTCGTCCCCGCCGAAGCGCTTGCCGCCGCGCCGCGTACCGGCGAACTCGCCGACGCTGCGGCCCTGCCCTCCGCCGGCCTGACGGCCTGGCAGTCGCTGTTCGAGCACGCCGGCCTGACCAGCGGGCAGCGCATCGTCGTCAACGGTGCGGGTGGCGCGGTCGGCGGATACGCCGTCCAGTTGGCCGAGCAGGCCGGTGCCGAGGTGACCGCAACCGCCAGTGCGCGCAGCCGCGACCGGCTGCTCTCCTACGGTGCCGACCGGATCGTCGACCACACCACCACCGCGCTCACCGACGCCGTGGCGGGCGAACGGTTCGACGTGGTGCTGAACCTGGCGCCCATCACTCCCGCACAGGGCGTCGAACTCGTGGATCTGGTCGCCGACGGCGGCGCCTTCGTGAGCACCACCGCTCCGGGCCCGGAGCAGCCCGGACGCGGCATCCGCACGGTACGGGTCTTCGTCCGCAGCGACGCCGCCCAACTCGCCCAGCTGGTGGCCCGCGTCGACGCCGGTGACCTGCGCATCGACGTCGGCCAGCGGCGGGCCCTGCGCGAGTTGGCCGCCGTGCACGACGAGTCCGAGGCCGGTCGGCTGGCCGGCAAGACCGTCCTCATTCCCTGAGTCAGCCGCCCCCCTTCGCGGGGCGTCTGCCACCACCCACCCCCCTGCACGGAGGACAGATCACGATGACGACCGCATTCGAACCCGTCAGCCTCGCCGGCACCAAGCTGAGCAACCGGATCGCGATGGCGCCGATGACCCGCAGCCGCGCCCACGGCCCGGGCGCCGCGCCGACCGCCGACACCGCCACCTACTACGCCCAGCGCGCCTCCGCCGGTCTGATCATCACCGAGGGCATCCAGCCCTCGGTGATCGGCCAGGGCTACCCCAGTACGCCGGGCCTGCACAGTGCCGAACAGGTCGCGGCGTGGCGTCAGGTCACCGACGCCGTCCACGCCCAGGGCGGGGTCATCTTCGCCCAGCTCATGCACACCGGCCGGATCGGTCACCCCAGCCTGCTGCCCGAGGGCCTCGTCCCGGTCGGTGCGTCACCGGTCGCCGCCACCGGCAAGGTGTTCACCGCGCAGGGCCCACAGGACTTCGTCACGCCCCGCGAGCTGACCGACGCGGAGATCCTCACGACCATCGGCGATTTCGCCGCCGCTGCCCGCAACGCCGTTACCGCCGGGTTCGACGGCGTGGAGGTGCACGGCGCCAACGGCTACCTGCTGCACCAGTTCCTCTCCACCAATGCCAACCGGCGCAGCGACCGCTGGGGTGGCACGGTCGCCGGCCGTAGCCGGCTGACCGTCGACGTCGTCCGCGCGGTCGCCGACGCGATCGGCGCCCACCGGACCGGACTGAGGATCTCTCCCGCCAACCCGTTCAACGACATCACCGAGGACGCACACCAGCACACCTACACCGCGCTGGCCGACACCCTCAACCCGCTCGGCCTGGCCTACCTGCACATCGCCGAGGCCGACGACCGCGACCTCACCCGCGAGCTGCGCCGCCGGTGGGACGGCCCGCTGATCCTCAACCCGTTCACGCCCGGAACGGTCACCGGCCCCGAGCAGCTCGCGCTGATCGAGGACGGCACCGCCGACCTGATCAGCTTCGGCGGCCTGTTCCTCGCCAACCCCGACCTGCCCGCCCGGCTCGCCGCCGGCGGGCCCTACAACACACCCGATCCGGCCACCTTCTACGGCGGCGACGCCCGCGGCTACATCGACTACCCCACGCTCGACGGCAGTCCGAGCGCGGTGAGCTGACCACCGCCGCGCGCAAGGCCTGCCCCGCCGGACGCCGCGGGCAGGCCTTGCGCGGAGCGACATCGGCCGGCTACCGCACCAGTGGACCGACCTGCTGTGCGGTGAACCGGACGAAGCCCTCGAGGTCGGGTTCGTCAGCGGTGGGCTGGAGGATCACGGCGTCGGCTCCGGCGTCCCGGTAGCGGTTCACGACAGCGGCAATGTCGGCTGCGTCGCCGAACGCTGTGGCGTCCCAGATGTCCGACTCGTTCCACGACTCCAGCTCGCGTGCCATGCGTGCCTCGGCGTCGGGGCCGGTCGCCGCATGGACGTACACGGTGACGGCCTTGGCCGTCGACCTGACGGCGGCCACCTCCTGCGGAGGTGTGCCGGCGGTCAGCAGGATCCCGTCGGCGACCTCGCAGGCGAGAGCACGCGTCTTCGGCCCGGTCGCGCCGGCGAAGATCCGGGCCGTGCCCACCGGCGGGTAGTCCAGCTTGACCTTGTCGAGCTTGACGTACCGACCCGACGTCGTGACCGTCTCGCCGGCCAGCAGCGCCTTCAGCGCCTCGACGTGCTCGCGCAGCAGCGTCAGCGGCGAGCCCACCCGCGCTCCGACCTGCTCCATCCAGTCCTGGACGCCGTGGCCCACGGTGAGCAGCACCCGGTCGGGGAAGAGCCGGTGCAGCGTGGCGGCCTCCATGGCGAGTGCCGCGACGTTGCGGAACGGCACCGGCAGCAGCCCGACGCCCACCGCCAGCCGGTCGGTCCAGGCCAGGGCCGCGGCGGCGGTGGCGATGCCGCTTTCGAGGAAACAGTCCTCCCAGAGCCACAACTGGTCGAGGCCGGCTTCGTCAGCGGCGCGTGCGACGGAGCGGAGGCGTTCGGGTGGATTCTGGGGCCGGAACACCACGCCGAGGGTCGTCATGACGGCCAAGCCTAGCCGCGGAGGGGCCCCGCCATCCATGCACTTTCCGGGAGGACGACCCGCTCAGCGTGGGCCGCCCGGCCCGACCAGGCCGGTTTTGGTCACGGCCGAGTCCGCCCTGGTGGTGCTGATCGGCGCGCTGCTCGGCGGGGCCGTCGCGTTCGTCGGTCTGCTGAGTATCCGTGCCGGCCTGGCCGAGCAGACCGGCGTACCGGTCGACCTGGTGGTGCCGTGGTCCGTCGTCGGCGGGGTGGTGGGGCTCTGCCTGCTCCTGGCGGTGCTGGCGAGCGCACTGCCGACCTGGCGATCACTGCGCGACCGTCCCGCGCGGTCTCCCGTCGACGTCGCCGGGTGAACCGGTGCCGACGGATGTCCGTCGGGGCAGGTCGAGCCGGTCGACCGCCGCGACGACCAGTTCCTCCGGTGCCGCGGCCACGTCCAGCACCACCCCGGCTTCGTCGGGCGCCAGGTCCTCAAGGGTGGCCCGCTGGGAGTCGAGCAGACTGGCCGGCATGTAGTGCCCGACCCGCCGGGTCATCCGGTCCCGGATCAGCTCGGCCGTGCCGGCCAGGTGCACGAACTCCACGCTGGGTGGTCCCTGGCGCAGCACGTCCCGGTAGGAGCGCTTCAACGCCGAGCAGGCAAGCACCGTGGACACGCCCTCGGCGTGCCGGCCGGCCATCCAGGCCGCGAGGTCGCGCAGCCAGGGCCGGCGTGCCGCGTCGTCCAGCGGGATGCCGGCGCGCATCCGGGCCACGTTGGCCGGCTGGTGGAACTCGTCCGCCTCGGCGAACACCAGCTCGGTCAGCTCGCTGATCCCCCGCGCCACCGTCGTCTTGCCCGCCCCGGACACGCCCATCACCACCACGTGCCGGGTGGGCGGGCGGCGGTCACCAGTCATGGACCGTGCCGTCCTTGAGCCGGTTGAACGGCAGGTACGCCGGCTGGTACGGGAACCGGGCCGCGGCCTCCTCGTCGAGTTCCACGCCGAGGCCGGGCTGCTGTCCCGGGTGCAGGTGTCCGTCGGCGAAGGTGAACGACTGCCGGAACACCTCGTCGGTGAGCGCCCCGTGCCGCATGTACTCCTGGATGCCGAAGTTGTGGATGGCCAGGTCGAGGTGGAGCGCGGCGGCCATACCGACCGGGGAGATGTCGGTCGGGCCGTGGATGCCGGACTTGATCTGGTACTGGGCGGCGTAGTCGAGCAGCTTCCGCATGGCGGTGATGCCGCCGGTGTGCGTGACGGCGGAGCGCACGTAGTCGATGAGCTGTTCGCGGATCAGCGTCTGGTAGTCCCAGACCGTGTTGAAGACCTCGCCGATGGCCAACGGGGTGGTGGTGTGGTGCCGGACCAGCCGCAACGCCTCCTGGTTCTCCGCCGGGGTGCAGTCCTCCAGCCAGAACAGGTCGTACGGCTCGAGCGCCTTGCCCAGCTTGGCGGCCTGGATGGGGGTCATCCGGTGGTGCCCGTCGTGCAGCAGGGGCAGCTCGGGGCCGAACTCGTTTCGAACGGCCTCGAAGACCCCCGGCAGGTGCCGCAGGTACGAACGGGTGTCCCAGTCCTCCTCGGCGGGCAGCGGCGTGCGCTGGGCCGGCTCGTAGTCGTAGCGCTTGCCGTCGGCGCTGGGCTGGGCGGCCACGCCGTAGACGGCGTTGATGCCGGGCACCGAGGTCTGCACCCGGATGGCGCGGAAGCCCTGCTCCAGGTGGCTGCGGATGGAGTCGAACAGCTCGGGCAGGTCCCGCCCGGAGGCGTGCCCGTAGGCCAGGATCCCGGTCCGGGAGGCGCCGCCCAGGAGCTGGTAGAGCGGCATCCCGGCGGCCTTGGCCTTGATGTCCCAGAGAGCGACGTCCACGGCCGCGATGGCGGCCATGGTGACCGGCCCCCGCCGCCAGTACGCCGAGCGGTAGAGGAACTGCCAGGTGTCCTCGATCTGATGCGGGTCGCGCCCGATCAGCAGCGGGACGACGTGGTCGGCCAGGTACGACGCGACGGCCAGTTCGCGTCCGTTGAGGGTGCCGTCGCCCAGCCCGGTGAGCCCCTCGTCAGTTGTGATCTTGAGGGTGACGAAGTTCCGGTCGGGGCTGGAGACGATGACGTCCGCGGCGACGATCTTCATGCCGATGCCTTTCTCAGGGATGATGTCAGCGCAGCGTGCTGCCGGGCTGCACGTCGTTCAGGAGGGACAGTTCGTCGCGGCGAGGCAGCGACTCCCAGTCGCCGTTGCCGCCGACGGCGAAGGCGCCCAGGGTGACCGCGCGGCGCAGCCGCCCGGCCAGGTCGAGACCGTCGAGGTGGCCGGAGAGGTAGCCGGCGGTGAAGGCGTCCCCCGCGCCGACGGTGTCCACCGCCGTCACGGGCACCGCTGCCGCGTGCCGCACGCCCTCCCGGGTGTACGCGCGGGCGCCGTCGCCGCCGAGCTTCACCAGCACCGTCGACACGCCCCGGTCCAGCAGTTCGGCGACCACAGCCGGCTCGTCCGCGCCCGGTGCGCCGACCAGGTCCAGTTCGTCGGCGGAGGCGACCACGACCGAGGCGTGGCCGACGATGTCAGCGAGTGCGGCCCGCGCCGCGTCCCGGCTCCACAGTTTCGTCCGGTGGTTGACGTCGAGGCAGACCAGCGTCCCGGCCCGGGCGGCGGTCTCGGCCGCCCACCGGGTGGCCTCCCGGGCGCCGTCGGACAGCGCCGCGGTGATCCCGGTCAGGTGCAGCACCCGGGCACCGGCGGCCAGGGCGGGCCGCAGGTCCTCGACGGACACCGCCGAGCCGGCCGAGCCGGCCCGCTGGTAGGTCACCCGGGTCAGGTCGGCGGTCCGCCGTTCCAGGAACATCAGCCCGGCCGGGCGGTCCGGGTCGCGGACCACGTGTTCGAGGCGTACCCCCTCGGCGCGCAGCTGCCGGAGCAGGAACTCGCCGAGTTCGTCGGCGCTGACCCGGCCGGCGAAGGCCGCGCGGTGGCCGAGCCGCGCCACCCCGACGGCCACGTTGGCCTCCGCCCCGGCCAGGTGCGGGGTGAGCGCGCCGCCGGTGACGATGGGCGCGGCCGTGCGCAGCGACAGCAGGGCCTCGCCGAAGGTGAGCAGGTCGACGGCGGTCATGACGCGGTGCCCGGGTGGCCGCCGGCGCGCGGGTGCGCGGCGGACGGGCGGGTGTCGCGCGGGTGGGCGACGGGAAGGCCGGCGGTGCTCATGCGACGGCGGCGAGGTAGGCGCGGGCGCGCTGGCGCAGGGCGTCGAGGTCGCCGCCGGAGGCGGCGTCACCGACCAGCGGGCCGCCGAGGCCGACGGCGATCGCGCCGGCGGCGAAGTAGCCGGGCAGGTCGGCCAGGCCGACACCGCCGACCGCCACGAAGGGGATGTCGGGGAACGGGTCGCGCACCGCCTTCAGGTACGGGGGGCCACCCACCGACGCCGGGAACAGCTTGATCGCCGACGCGCCCAGCCGCATCGCCGTGTACGCCTCGGTCGGGGTGAACGCCCCGGCGGCGACGGGCAGGCCGCGCCGCGCCGCCTCGGCGATCGACTCGACCACCGCGGGCGTCACCACGAACTGCGCGCCGGCCGCCGCCACCTCGGCGACGTCCGCGACGGTGAGCACCGTGCCGGCGCCGACCAGGGAGCCGGCCGGTGCGACCGCGCGCAGGGCCTCGACGGCCCGCGCCGCGTCCGGCGTGGTCAGGGCCACCTCCACGATCCGTACGCCCTCCTCCAGCAGGGCGGTGCCGGCGGCGATCGCGCAGGCCGTGTCGGTGCCCCGGATGACCGCGAGCATCCGGGCGGCGGCGAGTTCGGCGACGAGATTGACAGTCATGTTTTCACCATTCCGCATAGGAGCCGTCGGCGTGCCGCCAGGTGGGGCTGCGCCAGGCGTGTCCGCGCTTGTCCGCCGTCCGCACCGCGTGTTCGTCGATCTCGATGCCGAGGCCCGGCGCGGTGAGCCGCTCGACGTAGCCGTCGACGAAGGTCAGCGGGGTCTTGTCGAGGCAGTAGTCGAGCACCTCGGCGCCGAGGTTGTAGTGGATGCCGATGCTCTGTTCCTGGATCAGGTAGTTGGGCGTGGCGAAGCCGACCTGCAGGCAGGACGCCAGGGCGATCGGGCCGAGCGGGCAGTGCGGGGCGAGCTGGACGTCGTACACGTCGGCCAGCGCGGCGATCTTGCGGACCTCGGTGATGCCGCCGGCGTGCGACAGGTCCGGCTGGGCGACCGCGATGCCGGCCTGCAGAACCGGCAGGAACTCCTGCCGGTTGTAGAGCCGTTCCCCGGTGGACACCGGGGTGGTCGTGGTGCGTACGAACTCGCCGATCAGGTGCGAGTTCTCCGGCACCACCGGCTCCTCCAGGAAGAACGGCCGGTACGGCTCGAGTAGCGGGGCGACCCGCCGGGCGGTGGCCAGGCTGAACCGGCCGTGGAAGTCGACGGCGACGTCCCGCTCGTCGCCGAGCACCTCCCGGGCGGCGGCCACCCGCTGGACCACGCCGTCGAGCTCGGCGACCGAGGCGACCGGGCTCATCCGCCCGGACGCGTTCATCTTCACGGCGGTCAACCCAGTCTCGACGGCGGCGCTGATCTGGTCGCGTACCTCGGCGGGCTCGTCGCCGCCGACCCAGCCGTAGACCCGGATCCGGTCGCGGACCGGGCCGCCGAGCAGCTGGTGCACCGGGGCGCCGAAGTGCTTGCCGGCGATGTCCCACAGTGCCTGGTCGAGCCCGGCGACGGCGCTGGCCAGGATCGGCCCGCCCCGGTAGAACGAGGCCTTCGTCAGCACCTGCCAGTGGTCCTCGATCCGCAGCGCGTCCCGGCCGACCAGCAGCTCGCTGAGCTGCTCGACGGCGGTGCGGACGGTCTCGGAGCGGCCCTCGCAGGTCGCCTCGCCCCAGCCGACGATCCCGTCGACGGTCTCGACCCGGACGAACAGCCACCGTGGCGCGACGAGGAACGTCTCCACCCGTGCGATCGTTGTCATGGCGTCCTCAGCCCTTCGTGGCGCCGGCGGTGAGCCCGGAGACGATGTACTTCTGCACGAACAGGGCGATCACCATGATCGGCAGAGTGACCACGGTGGCCGCGGCCATCAGGCCGCCCCAGTCGATGCTGGCGTAGCCGACGAAGTCGAAGATCGCCACGGGCAGGGTCTTCGTGTCCGCGCCGGAAAGCACCAGGGCGAACATGAAGTTGTTCCAGGAGAAGATGAAGGACAGGATGCCGGCGGTCGCCACGCCGGGCACGGACAGCGGCAGGGTGATCCGCCGGAACGCGCCGATGTGGGTCAGTCCGTCGACCAGCGCCGCCTCTTCCAGGTCCTCCGGCAGGCTGTCGAAGAAGCCCATCATGATGTAGACGATCAGCGGCAGCGACACGAACATGTGGCTGAGGATCAGCACGGTGTACCCGCCGACCATCTGCAGGTTCGAGAAGACGTAGTACCAGGGCACCAGGAGCGACACGCCCGGGATGATCCGGGCCATGAGCACCACGAGCGCTGACTTCTTCATGCTGAACCGGCTCATCGAGTAGGCGGCCGGTACCCCGAGGATGAGCGAGAAGAGCGTGGCGGCGAACGCCACCCACAGGCTGTTGCCGATGAACTGGACGTAGTTGGCCTGCTGGAGCACGTTGCCGTAGTTGTCCAGGGTGGGCGAGAAGACGAAGGCCTTGCCGGTGTCGTAGATGTCGACGTTGGTCTTGAACGACGCGGCGATCATCCACAGCAGCGGCGCGATCAGCGCCAGCACCACGACGGCCAGGGCCACCGCCCGGAAGACCTTGAACGGCTTGCCCGGCTTCATCGGTCCAGTCCCTTCTTGCGGTAGGTCAGGGCCCACATCACCCCGATGATGATCAGGAAGAAGATGATCAGGACCGTCGATGAGACGCCGTAGTCGTTGTAGTCGAAGCTCAGCCCGTACGCGTAGACGTTGAGCGTCTCGACCTCGTGGAACGACCCTCCGCCGCGACCCTTCGTGGCGTAGAGGATGTCGAAGGTCTTCAGCGCATCGATGCCGCGCAGCAGGATCGCGACGATCACCGTGGGCATCAGCAGCGGCAGCGTGACGTGCCGGAACCGCTGCCAGGTGCTGGCGCCGTCGATGAGGGCGGCCTCCTGCGGCTCGTCCGACAGCGACGTGAGGCCGGCGAGCAGGATCAGCACGACCATCGGGGTCCACTGCCAGATGTCGATGAACATCGTCGTCGGCAGGGCGCTGTTCTGGCCGGACAGCCAGGGCTGCGGACCGATCCCGACCCAGCTGAGCACCTGGTTGGCCATGCCGATGGTGGGGTCGAAGATCAGCCGCCACATCATGCCGACCGCCACCGGGGTGGCGACCAGCGGAAGCAGGATGGCGACCCGGACCCAGCGCTCACCGCGGAACGGCCGCCACAGCAGCAGGGCGATCGCCATGCCGAGCGCCACCTCGACGGCGAGCACGACGCCGGTGAACAGAACGGTTCGCCACACCGCCGGCCAGAACCGGTCGGTGTCGGCGAGCACGTCGAGGTAGTTCTGGAACCCGATGAACTCGCTCTCGGCGCGGACCGAACCCTCGGCGTCGGTGAGGCTGAGGTATCCGGTCCACGCCACCGGAAAGATGATCAGCACGGCGACGAACGCCATGGCGGGGGCCGCGAAGAGCCATTTGCGGTGCGCGTTGGCCCAGCGCGACCAGCCCGACTCCGCCGGGGCCGGGCCGGCCTGCGACGGTCTGGTGACTGGTGTGGTGACGGCTGACATGAGGTCTCCGAGTGGTCAGGGCCGGGACCCGGTGCGGGGACGGCGGGGCCGGTCGGCCCCGCCGTCCCGCGGTCGGGTTACTTCGCCTCGTCGTCGAGGAACTTCTGGAACGCCTCGTTCGCCGCGTCCGCCGAGGCGGCCGGGTCCTTGCCGGTGATCGCGTCGACGATCGGCTGGCCGACGATCTCGCGCGCCTGGGCGACCTTCACGACCAGCGGGCGGTCGTGACCGACGCCGTTGGCGGTGCTGGCCGTGGTGGCCTCGGCGAGGTCCTTCGGGTAGGTGGCGATTGCCTGCGGGTTGGCCCAGACCGAGGCGCGTGCGCCGGGGACGCCGGCCTCCTGCTGCGCCAGCGACTGCTCCTTGCCGGCCGCCCACTGGATGAACTTCCAGGCGTTGTCCTTGTTCTTCGACTGGTCGTTGATGCCCAGCGCCCAGGACGGGATGTTGTAGGGCTTCGAGCCGGCCGGGCCGGCCGGGAAGGGCGCGAAGCCGACGGTGTCGGAGACCTTCGACTTGGCCGGGTCGGTGGCGTTCTTGTAGAGCGAGTTGGCCTCGGTGTAGAAGGCCGCCTTGCCCTGGGTGAAGATCGCCATGGCCTCGGACCAGCTCATGTCGGTGCTGACGTTGTTCGGGCCGTGCTCGCGCAGCAGCCCGCCGTAGTAGGCGTACGCCTGCTTGGCCTGTTCGGTGTTGACCGCGGCCTTGCCGTTGGCGTCGACGAAGTCACCGCCGAAGCTGAACAGGAAGCTGGAGAACTGGGTGACGGCGGCGGCCTTGCCGGTGCGGGAGACGAAGCCCGCGACGCCCGGGTTGTCGGCCTCGACCTTCGCGGCCTGCGCCTTGAGCTCGTCCAGGCTCTTCGGCGGGGCGTCGAAGCCGGACTTCTTCAGCAGGTCCTTGCGGTAGTACAGCACCTCCGACTCGGTGATGATCGGCACGCCGACCACCTTGTCGTCGTACGTGGTGGCCTGCACCGGGGCGGCCTGGAAGTCGCTGAAGTCGAAGGCGCTGTCCGACTTGGACCGCTCGGTCAGGTCGGCCAGGTACTTGTTCTTGCCGAACTGCTTGCCCTCCTGCAGGGGCCGGTACATCATCACGTCGAGGTCGCTGGATCCCGCGTTCAGCTTGACGTTGTACTGGTCGGACAGCTGGTCCTCACCGAGCTGGGTGACCTCGACCTTCAGGCCCGTCTGCTTCTCGAACTCCGGCAGCGCCTTCTTGACGTTCTCCGTCCAGACGTGGTTCACCAGCGTCACGCGCACGGTCTTCGACCCGCCGCTGTCCTCTCCACCGCCGCACGCGGCCAAGCCCATGGCGACCACCACGGCCAGAGACGTACCGATTATCGATCGACGTTGCACGTCATCTCTCCATTTCTCGTGGTCGCCGCCCCGGGGGAAGAGCGCCACAACGCTGTAACGTCCGCTTAACCACGGGATGCTAGGTCGAAAAAGCTGATTTATTCAAGGGGTTGACCGAACTGATATGATCCTTAGCGTGGAATCGCACTCCTCCGGGGGCGTCGGCACCCAGCCCGCTCCGCCCGAGGTCGGGCTGCACGCCCGCGTCCTCGAGCACCTCGGCACCGCCATCTGCGGCGGAGAGTTCGCCCCCGGGGCGGTCCTCAACATCGACGACCTGGTCGACCGGTACGAGGTCTCCCGCTCGGTGGTGCGCGAGGTGCTGCGTGTCCTGGCGTCGATCGGGTTCATCGAGACCCGCCGACGGGTCGGGGTGACGATCCGGTCCGCGCACGACTGGAACGTCTTCGATCCGCAGGTGATCCGGTGGCGGCTGGCCTCGGCCAGCCGGCTCGCCCAGCTCCGGTCCATCACCGAGTTGCGCACCGCCATCGAGCCGCACGCCGCCCTGCTGGCCGCCGACCGGGCCGGTCACGACGAGGCCAGCGACCTCGTCGGCCTGGCGGCGAAGATGTGGGCCGCCGGCAAGGCCGGCGACGAGGAGCGCTTCCTGCGCCTGGACATCGAGTTCCACCGCCGGGTGCTGCTCGCCTCCGGCAACGAGATGTTCGTCCGGCTGCAGGACCTGGTCGCCGAGGTGCTGACCGGCCGGCACAAGCACCACCTCATGCCGCACCATCCGCACGAGGAGGCGCTGCGCCTGCACGCCGAGGTGGCCCAGGCGATCCAGCGGCACGAGGGCGAGCGCGCCCGGCTGGCGATGGTGCAGCTCATGGAGCAGGCGTTCGAGGAGATGCGTTCCCTCTGGGAGCAGACCGCCGAGCCCGTGCGATCGAGCTGATCGGTCGCTCGCCCACCCCGCTGGCCTGGTGGAGCGCGGACGTGCGGTGGCGGGGCGTCAGCGGCGTTCTACCCCGGGGTAACGGCGTGGAGCGGGTCCGCCGTCAATAGACGGCCGTGCATTGTATTCGGGGCGAACGCATTCCTGATCGTCCCTGTCGGTGGAGGTATGACATCGACAGCGATGCAACCATGAGGCGCGTAACACCTGTTGCCCCCTCGCGCGGCATCGTCGCCGCGTACCTCTGGAGCTTCCGTCGTGACCCCGCCCGTCCTGCCCGGCGGCCACCCTGCCGAGGCGGACCACCCCGCCACCGTTCCCGCCGCCGTACTGCGCCGCGCCGAGGAGGACCCCGACCGGCCGGCGCTGACCGACCGGCACGGGACCATGACGTACGGCCGGCTGGTCACCGCCGCCCGGGAGCTGGCGGCGGTCCTGCGATCGCGGTTGGCCGGGGCGGAACCGGTGGTCGCCGTGCTGCAGCCGCGCACCTCGGCGGCACCGGTGGCCCAGTTCGCAGCCTGGCTGGCCGGGGCCGCCTTCCTGCCGCTCGACCCGGCCCTGCCGGCCGCCCGGATCGCCCAGGTGCTCGCCGAGGCGGACTGCCGGCTGGCCGTCGCGGCCGACGACCTGGCCGACCGGCTGCCGCCGGAACTCACCGTCGTCCGGTCCCGAGCGACCGAACCAGGCGGGGAACTGCTGACGCCGCCGGACGACCCGACGCGGCTCGCGTACCTGGTCTCCACCTCCGGCTCCACCGGCCGGCCGCGCCAGGTCGAGGTCGAACACGGGTCGCTGCGCGCCGTCCTCGACTGGTACGGCGAGTTCTTCCGCCTCGGTCCCGGCGTGCGCACCGCAGCCTTCGCCGGCCTGGCCTTCGACGCCAGCCTGCTCGACCTCTGGGCGCCGCTGTCGCACGGTGCGACGGTGCTGCTCGCCGACGAGACGGTGCTGCGCGAACCGGAGCGGATCGTTGACGTCCTGCGCCGGGCCGACCACGCCTTCCTCGCCACCCCGCTGGCCGAACAGCTGCTCCGCGCGGACCCGCCCACCGGCCGGCTGCGCAGTCTCGCCACCGGCGGTGACCGGCTGCGGGTGTGGCCGCCGGCGGACTTCGGCGCGGCGGTGCACAACCTGTACGGCCCGACCGAGGCGACCATCCTGGTCACCGCCACCGACGACCTGCGCCGGCACGTCGAGCGCACCGGGCCGCCCCCGATCGGCCGGCCCGTCGCCGGCGCCCGGCTCAGCCTCGCCCCCGTCGACGGCGGAGACGAGTTGCTCGTCGCCGGGCCGCTGCTGGCCCGCGGCTACCGCAACGCGCCGGAGAGCACTGCAGCCGTCTTCCGCTCCACTCCGGGCGGACGCCACTACCGCACCGGAGACCTGTGCCGCTCCGACGGCACCGGGCAGCTGCACTTCGTCGGGCGTAGCGACGGGCAGGTCAAGATCAGAGGCAACCGGATCGAGTTGCGCGAGGTGGAGTTCGCGCTGCTCGCGGTGCCCGGGGTGACCCAGGCCGTAGCCGACGTGCTGGACCGGGCCGGTGAAGCGGTCCTCGCCGCCTGGGTGGTCGGCCCGGTCGACGCGGACGCCGTACGGGCCGGGCTGCGCGAGCGGCTGCCGGCGTCGATGGTGCCGCACCTGGTCGAGGTCCGGCCCGAGCTGCCACTGACCGTCAACGGCAAGCTCGACCGCCGGGCCCTGCGGGACAGCGCCACGGACGACGTGCCGACGGCGCCGCAGGCCGAGGACGGTACGGTCGCGTCCACGGTGGCCGCTGCCTGGCAGGCGGTGCTGGGCCGCGCGGCCGAACCGGACGACGACTTCTTCGGCGCGGGCGGGGACTCCCTGCTGGCGGTCCGGTTCAGCGCCGAGGTGCGACGCGGCTCGGGACTCGACGTCCGGGCGGCCCTGCTCTACGAGCACCGCCGGTTCGCCGACTACCTGCGCGCCGTCGAGGCCCTGGACCCGGACCGGATGGGAGCCACGCGGTGAGCGGCACCCTCCTCGCCGCCGTCCTCGCCGCAGCCGCGCACCATCCGGAGCGCACCGCAGTACGGGCCGACGACGCCACCCTCAGCTGGGCCGGCCTGCTCGCCCTCGCCGGTCGCTACCTCACCGGCTACCGCGAACACGGGGTGACCGCCGGGGACCGGGTCGCGGTGCTCCGGGAGCCGGGCGCGCACGCCGTCGCCGCGGCGCTCGCCGCCTTCGCGCTGCGTGCCGCGTACGTGCCGCTGGACCCACGCCAGCCGGCGGCCCGGATCGCCACCCTGCTCGCCGCGGCCGACCCGCGCCTGGTCACCGGTGACGACCCCGCCGGCCCGCACCGTCGCCATCTGGCAGCCGACGCCGTCGCGCTGCGGCCGGTCGCGTCGCTGGACGACACCGGCGAGCCGACCGACGTGGCGTACGTGGTGCACACCTCCGGCTCGACCGGCATGCCCAAGGCGGTGCAGGTGGAGCACCGGAATCTGGGCAACCTCCTGGCCGACCTGGACGAGTTGGCGCCGGTGCCGCGGTCGCCGGTCGGCACCTGGTGGACCCGCCCCTCCTTCGACGTGGCGGTCTGGGAGTGCTTCGCTCCGCTGCACCGCGGCGGGACGCTGGTGGTGGTGCCCGAGGCGGCCCGGCACGACGGCGCCGCGCTGGCCGCCTTCCTCGACCGCTCGGGGGCGCACAGCGGGTACGTGCCACCGGCCTTCCTGCCCGACCTGCTGGCGCTGCTGCGCGCCGACCCCGCGGCCCTGGCCGGGCTGCGCCGGCTTCTGGTCGGCGTCGAGCCGATCCCGCGCACCCTGCTCGAGGACATCGCCCGCAGCCGCCCCGAGCTGAACGTGGTCAACGGGTACGGGCCGGCCGAGGCGACCGTCTGCTGCACCCGATACGTGGTGCCGCGCGACGGCGCCGTGCCGGGGGAGCGGACCCCGATCGGCACCCCGGTCCGGGGCACCCGGATCCACCTGCGCCGCACCGACGGCACGTACGCCACCACCGGTGCCGGGGAGCTGGTCGTCTCGGGCGCTGCGGTTGCCCGGGGCTACCTTCGCCCGCCCGCCGGGCCGTCCCCGTTCATGCCGATGGCCGACGGCGAGCCCGGCTACGCCACCGGGGACCTGGTCCGCGCCCTGCCCGACGGCAACCTGCTCTTCCTCGGCCGGGTGGACCGGCAACTCAAGGTACGCGGCTTCCGGATCGAACCGGCCGAGGTGGAGGCGGTGCTGGGCGAGCTGCCCGGCGTACACGACGTGGTGGTGGGCGGGCGGACCGTCGACGGGCTGGGACAGGTGGTCGCCGCGTACGTCGTCCCCACGCCCGGCGCGGAGCTGACCGAGCGGACGGTCCGCGAGCACGCCGCGCGGCGGCTGCCCGGCCACGCGGTGCCCGCTGTCGTGACGCTCCTGCCCGAGCTGCCGCTGACCCCGCACGGCAAGTACGACCACGACCACCTGGCCGCCCTGCCGCTGCCCGTGGCCACGACCGCCGAGGACGACTCCGACCTGGTGCGGACGGCCTGGCGGCGGGTGCTGCCGGTCGCCGACATCCGCGACGGCGACGACTTCGTCTCCCTGGGCGGCACCTCGCTCGCCGCCGCCCGCGCCGCCGCCTGGCTGCGCGAACGCACCGGGGTGCCGCTGACCGGCGCCGACATCCTCCAGGCGCCCTCCGCGGCGGCACTCGCCGGCCGGATCGCCGCCGCCGGTCCCGGCACCACGCCGGCCGGGGACGAGCGGTCCACCGGTGCCCGCCGCGCACCCCTCACCGACGAGCAGCTGGGCCTCTGGCTGCACGACGAGATGCAGCCCGGCTCGCCCCTGTACGTCGAGCCGGTCTGCTTCGGCACCGACGACCCGGTCGACCACCGTCGGCTGGTCGACGCGCTGCGCCGGGCGATCGCCGGCCACCCGGCCTTCGGCGCGGGACTGGACTCGGCCGACGGGCTGCCGGAGCTGGTCCTCTACCGGCACGACCCACCGGTGGAGCTGGTCGAGCTGCCCGACGGCGCGGCCCTCGACGCGGCGGTGGCGGCGCGGGCGTACCGGCCCTTCGACACCGCCGCCGAGCCGCTGCTACGGGCCACGGTGCTGCACGCCGGCCCGCGTACCGAGCTGCTGCTGGTCTGGCACCACCTGGTGGTGGACGCCTGGTCGGTGCGGCTGCTGCTCGACGACCTCGACCGGACCTGGACCGACCCGGCCTGGTCGCCGTCGCCCGCACCGGCCACGGTCTGCGACCTGGCGCGGCGCCGGGCCGCCCGGATCGCCACGCCGTCCGGCCGGGCCGCCGTCGACGCCGCCGTCGCCCGGATCCGCGACGTCCCGGTGCCCGCACCCCGCCGCACGGGCGACCGTACGGTGCGGGAACGGGCCGTCGGGGTGACCGCCGGGGCGCTGCTGGCCGCCGGCGGCGGGACCGTCACCGAGCTGACCGCGGCGGCGTACGCCCGGGCGCTGGGCGCGCTGTGCGGACCCGACAGCGTGGTTCTCGGCTGCGCCAGCGCCACCCGGGAGGACGCCGACGAGTTCGCCGTCGCCGGGTACGCGGTGAACAGCGTGCTGCTGCGCGCCGACGACCTGCACGACGGCTGGCCGGAGACCCTCACCCGGGTGCGCCGGGAGCTGCGCCGAGCCGTCGCCGAGCAGGCCCCGTTCACCGCCGTCGCACGCGAAGTGCTCCGCGGCACCGGCACCCGGCCGGGCGACTTCCCGGCGTTCTACCTCGATTCGGTGGCGGAACCGGATCTCGTCACCGGGGCGCTTCGCTGGCGGCGCCGGGAGCTGCACCGGCCGGTGAACCGCTTCCCGGTCTGCCTGACCCTGCGCCAGCACGCCGACGGCACCCTCACCGTGCTCGTCGAGAGCGACGGCCGGCTGCTGGACTCCGCCGCCACCGCTGCGCTCGCCACCGACGTCACGGACCAGCTCGAAGCTCACGTCCAGGGGGAACCAGATGTCAGCCACGCTCGCGCTGCGGCAGGTCAGCCAGGGACCGACCGATTCGCTGCTGACGGTCGAGTTCTCCGGTGACTCCGCCGGCCCCGGGCTGGCCGCCGCCCTCGCGGCCGCCGACCCGGACCGGTCGGTCTGGCGGTTCGACCCGGTGACCACGCTGGAACGCGCCGGTACGCCGCTGGACCACCCGGCGCTCGCCCGGGCCTGCGCCGAGGAACTGCTGCGGCGCCGGCCCGGCGGGGCACCGGTGACCGTCCTCGGGTACTGCAGCGCCGCGCCGCTGGCTCGGCACGTCGCCCGCGCCCTGGCCGACGCCGGCGCCACCCCGCGGCGGGTGCTGCTGGTCGCCGCCGCGCGGCCCACAGTGGCCACCGCGCGTGCCGAGTACGCCGCCCTGCTCGGCAAGCTGGGCCGGGCCACCCCGGTCGCCGACGACCCGCCCGGCGACGGCGACCCGACGGCCCTCGCCGCCAGGTGGGGCGCCGAGCTGACCGGCCAGGCCCGCACCTTCGTCGCCGAGCAGGGCTTCCCGCCCGAGGAGTCGGCCGCCGCTGCCGACGAGATCGCCGGACGGTACCGGGCCTGGCTGTGGTTCCTGCTCGACGCCGCGTACCGCGCGGACGCGCGGCTGCCCTGCCCGCATGCCGAACTGGCCGACGAGCGGGCCGCCCTGGACGCGCTGGCCGCCGAGCCGGCCGCCGGTTCGGGCTGACGACCGCGGACCGGCCGGCGACCACACCGCCGACGCGGGTCGACGACCACCCGGCCGGCGGCGGATTCACGAAAAGCACCACGCACGGGGGACACCGCGCACCGTCGCCCACGCCGGACCGATGCTGGGCACTTCACCTGGGGGACGAATGAGCACGCAGGATCCGGCCGGGCGCGGCGACGCCCTGCACGAGGTGGTGGCCGCCGCGTGGAGTGCGGTGCTGCCCGGCGGGCCGGCGGAGCCGGCCGACTTCTTCGCGGCGGGCGGCACCTCGCTGGACGCCGCGCGGATGGCCGCACAGCTACGCGTCGCGCTGGGCGTACGGGTGCCGCTGAGCGCCGTGTTCGAGCACCCGGTGCTCGGTGAGTTCGTGGCCGCGCTGCGAGCCGCGCACGGACCCGACGCGGACGCCGCCGCCGAGACGTACCTGCGGTTGCTGACCTGCTCGGACGACGAAGCCGAGGCGATGCTCGGGGCGCACCGTGACTGATCTGCTCCCGCCCCGCCGGGCCGCCCTGCTCGCGGCGCTGCGGGCCGGTCGGGCCGCTGGCCCGGACAGCATCACCGCCGGCAGCGGGGAGCCGGTGGCCTCCGCCGCGCAGCGGCAGATGTGGCTGCTCGAGCGGGCCGCCCCGGGCGACGCCGCCTACCTTGCCCCGGTGGCCTGGCGGCTGCGCGGCCCGCTCGACGTGCCGGCCCTGACCGCCGCGCTGGACGCGCTGGTGGCCCGGCACGAGCCGCTGCGCACCACGCTGCACGACGCCGGGGAGCAGGTGGTCCCGGTGGTCGCCGAACCGCCGGCCGGGCTGCTGCGCACCGTGGACCTGACCGGGCTGGCCCGGGCCGGCCGGGAGGCCGAGCTGACCGGCCACCTCGCCGCCGAGGCGGCCACCCCGATCGACCTGGCCCGCGGCCCGCTGCTGCGGGCCACCCTGTTCCGGCTGGACGACGCCACCCACGTGCTCGCGCTGACCTTCCACCACGCCGCGGTGGACGAATGGTCGCTGGGCATCGTCACCGCCGAGCTCGCCGAGCTGTACGCCGCCGCCCGGGACTCCCGGCCCGCCGCGCTGGGGGATCACCCGTTCCCTGGCCGTCTACCACGGTCAACCGGCCAAGCACCGGCGTGCCCGGCAGCTCTACGGGCAGTTCCTCGCCCCC